>CAYFFE010000034.1:0-6604 GCA_964342265.1 uncultured Cellvibrionaceae bacterium
CGTCTGGCCCTAAATAGGCGTTAACATTTTGGCCCAATAAATTGATTTCGCGCATGCCCTGGCCGGCCAGGTGTTCTATTTCGCGCATAACATCCACCACCGGGCGGCTGACTTCCTCGCCGCGGGTGTAGGGCACGACGCAAAAAGTGCAGTACTTTGAGCAGCCTTCCATGATCGACACAAACGCGCTCACACCGTCGGCTTCGGGCACGGGTAAGTGATCGAATTTTTCGATTTCGGGGAAGCTAATATCGACCACCACCGCGCCCTTGTCGCGGGGAGAGTCGAGCATTTCGGGTAGGCGATGCAGGGTTTGTGGGCCAAAGATGAGATCCACAAACGGCGCGCGCTCGGCGATGGCGTCGCCTTCTTGGCTGGCCACGCAGCCGCCAACGCCAATAACCAAATCGGGCTTTTGCTGTTTTAGGTGCTTCCAGCGGCCTAATTGATGGAACAGCTTTTCCTGGGCTTTCTCGCGAATGGAACAGGTGTTCACCAACAACACGTCGGCGTCGTCTGGGTTATCGGTGGCCACCAATTGGTGAGATTCGCCCAGCAGGTCGCGCATGCGTGCCGAGTCGTATTCGTTCATCTGGCAGCCGTGGGTTTGGATAAACAGCTTTTTGGGCTGTGTGCCGGGCGCAACCTCGCCACCAAGGGCCACACTGATGTCGTTGGCTTTATGGTTTTGGGGATCGATGATCGTCACTGGCTCTGCGGCAGAGCTGGTTTGATCGTTAGCGGACATGAAGACAACCTGTGCAAAATCTGACCGAAAAATGAGGGCGGATTATAGCGATAACCGCACCCACTCGCCAGCGATGCGCAGTAAATAGCGCGAGATAGACCGGGCGTGAACAGTGCCTGGGGGTGAGTTATTGAAATTCAACGACCCAGGCCCAACTGTGATAAGCTCGGCCACCGCCGATTGAACCATCGAGTAAAAAATTGAATGAGTGACGACCCCATGTACAAAGTGATTTTTTATAATCGCTCGCAAGTTTACGAAGTGTTTGCCAAAGCCATTTACCAAAGCGAAATGTACGGTTTTATTGAGGTAGAAGAGTTTGTCTTTGGCGATCGCTCGCAACTGGTGGTTGATCCGGGTGAGGAAAAGCTCAAAACCGAATTTGCCGATGTTAAGCGCTCCTACATTCCCATGCAGGCCATTATTCGCATCGACGAAGTGGAAAAGCCAGGCACCAATAAAGTCAGTGAGATCAAATCCACGGATAAAATTGCCGCGTTTCCGGTGCCTAGCCACAATCCAAAATCGGATAACTAGCGCGAGTCGATAAAGGATGCACAGACGCACAGAGGCTCAGGGTGCAGTTACAGTTTAAGCAATACAGTGAGCAGGGCGCGCCTTTGGTGCTGATGCACGGCTTGTTTGGCTCTTTAGAAAACCTCGGCGGCATCGCCCGTTTGTTGGCTGAGCACTATCGAGTGTTCAGCTTGGATATGCGCAACCACGGTCGTTCACCTCATGCATCAACCATGAGCCTGGGCGAAATGGCCAGCGACGTGCTGCAGTTTCTCGATCAGCAGCAGCTGCCCAAGGCGCATTTACTCGGTCACTCGCTCGGCGGCAAGGTGATGATGGAGTTGGCGCTTACCGAACCTTCTCGTGTGCTGTCGCTCATTGTCGGCGATATTGCGCCAGTGGACTACGGCGAGCCTCGCCACGATGATGTGTTCGCCGGTATCGAAGCGGTTAACCCCGAGCACATTCTAAATCGCTCACAGGCCGACGCGTTGTTGGCCGAGCACATCGAAACGCCCTCCATACGCAGTTTTATCCTAAAGAATTTAGAGCGAGACGAACACGGCCGGTATCGATGGCGTGTCAATGTTCAGGCATTACGTGATTGCTATCCACAGTTGATTGGTGCCAATCGCAACGATAGGCAATTTTCGGGGCCAACGCTGTTTATCAAAGGTGAGCATAGCAACTATGTAACCGCCGATTACCGAGAGGACGTCGTGCAGCGCTTTCCTAACGCACAAGTGAAAATGCTGGCCGGAACAGGCCACTGGCTGCACGCCGAAAAGCCCGAATTATTCGCCAAGCTCGCGCACAAGTTTATTGTGGATCAGAACGCTTAATTTTGGTTTGTTGGCTGCTTGAGCAATTACCGGGTTCTGAAAACTAAAAAGCGGCACATTGGCCGCTCTTTAGTTTTGCTGAATTACCGATCTTGAACTTTAGTTCAGCGCCTGACGAACACTCGCTAATTTCACACACAACACAAAAATCTGCATCGCCTGATCGAGTTCCGGCAGCTTGGGCACGCTGGGCGCAATGCGGATGTTTTGATCTTGCGGATCTTTGCCGTAGGGGAATGTGGCACCGGCGGGGGTAAGTTTTACACCGGCATCGGCAGCCAGTTGCACCACCGTTTTAGCCAACCCAGGTTGGGTATCGAAAGAAATAAAATAACCGCCCTCGGGTGTTTCCCACTGACCTAACCCCGAATCCGCCAAACCTTCATTCAAATGTTTTAACACCAAATCAAATCGCGGTTTAAGAATCTCGGCGTGCTTTTGCATGTGCGCACGCAAGGCCGTCATATCCGGTAAAAAACGCGCGTGACGCAGCTGGTTGATTTTGTCCGGGCCAATGGTACTAACCCCGAGGGTCTTTTTAAACGCGGCCAAGTTACTGGCCGTAGCGCCTAAAAAGGCCACACCAGCCCCTGCGTGGGTAATTTTGGAGGTGGAGCAGAATTGCAAAATGCTGTCTTCGGTGCCTGCCGCTTTGGCGAGTTCTAAAATATTGGCCAGCGGTTGCTGCTGCTCGGTGAGATCGTGCACCGCGTAGGCGTTATCCCAAAATACTTTAAAGTTGGGACCGGCGCTTTTGGCAAGTTCGGCAATGGATTTTACGGTGGCGTCGCTGTATATGATGCCTGTCGGGTTGGAATATTTGGGCACACACCAAATACCTTTAACGCTCGGATCGGATTGCACCAATTCGCTAAGTGCCTCTAGGTCGGGGCCTTCGGCAGTCATGGCCACTGGGATCATTTCGATGCCAAAGGCTTCGCAAATGGAAAAGTGGCGATCATAACCCGGTACTGGGCAGGCCATTTTAACGCTGGATTCGTGCTTCCAGGCGGAGTCCGGTCCGTTAAAGCCCACGTGATAGGCTTGAAACACGCTCTGGTACATTAAGGTTAAGCTGGCGTTGCCGCCGGCTAGAATTTCATCTTGGCCAACACCGAGAATGGCCGCCCCCAGCCGTTTGATTTCGGCAATGCCGTCCAGTCCACCGTAGTTTCTGCAATCGGTGCCGTCTTCGCTCCGGTAATCACCTTGGAGGATGCCGTCCAATCCATCAGACAAACTTAATTGCTCCGCAGACGGTTTACCGCGGGTTAGGTCTAGCGTTAGTTGCTGGTCTTGAAAACGGGCGTATTGTTCACTGAGCTCACTTTCTAAAGACTGTAGTTGCTCGCGAGAAAGGGATTGAATGTGCAATTTGGGCCTCTGAATTTTCCATGAGTGTTGGAGAAACCGAGATTATAAAGGCTGGAAAAAATTAACGCACAACGAAATAGCACAGTTTGCGAATGGCGGGGAAATATGCGCCGGACGAGTTGCCGACGCATTGAGTTTTGACAGGCTAAACCACTAGGGCAGGAGTTCTTCCAAACCAACGTCTATTTCGCGCAATTGATCGATTTTGGCCATCATTTCCACTAAATCGATGTCTAGGCTCTCGGCAATGGCGCTTGGGAATTCGCCCAATATTTCTTGCTTGGTTTTGCTTTCGTTTTGGGTGAGATACAGGCCAATGGCGTTGATGGCGGCCAGCGGGGCGGGGCGATCGGCGGCCAGCGGCTCATTCTGCCAGCGAATGCCGTCGGCAATCATGGGCGGGAATTTCCAGCGTTGGGCCAGGGCTTCGCCGGCTTCGGTGTAATCGAAGCCCAGTTGGTTTTGTTGCAAATCGACTCGGTTGGCACCTTGCTCGACCAGCTTATCGATTCCCAGGGCCTCCTCGGGTAAGAGGATATGAATTAACAAGTCACCGATGGCGTGCATCATTGCGCAAGTAAACACAGTTTCTGGATTGTAGCGGGTATAACGCGCCACCCATTTAGCACGGTTGGCCACCATAAAGCTTTTGCGCCAAAAGGCTTGAATATCAAAGTTGGGGGGAGCTTTAAAGGCACCGGTTAAACCCGAGGCCAGCACCAGCGTTCGCAATGCATCAAAGCCCATGCGAACAATGGCGTCGTTTACCGAGCCCACCGCACGATTACCACCGTATTTGGCCGAGTTAGCCAGTCGCAAGGCTTTGGCCGTCAGTGCTTGGTCGGAAGCCACTTTTTTGGCGATGTCGTCGATATCGAAATCCTCGTCTGAGAAGGACTCGATAAGCTCTTGAACCACTTTGGGGATGCTGGGCAGATTGGCGGCGTTATCGATGAGTGTATTGAGTTTCATGGCGGCTCCTGATCAATGAGGGCTGAAAGCATTTTTTCAGAATAGATCAGCCATGAGCCACGCGCGAACTCCCTACCCAATTTCAGGAATTTTTGACAGCGATTATTAAGCCCACGTGGAGCCTAAACTAAAAAGCCCTCGACCTGGGCAGGTCGAGGGCTTTTGGGGAAAGCTCGGTAATTTAGGCGATCAATTAACCGTTTTGACGGCGACGCGCCAAGCCCATTACAGAAGCCATTAAGGCGAACATAATGGAAGCCAAAGAACCGTTAAGTTCAGGAACCGATTCCACTTCGATCATGCCTTCTGAGGAGTAGTCTTTAACAGACTCTTCTCTGCTGCCATCTTCCTCGCCCACTGAGGTGGCACGAATGGCAACCAGTGAAAAGGTATCGGCTTGCAGTTCATGGCCCCAGGATTTTAAGCCAAAGGAGAAGCTCTGGTGATCATCACGACCGCCGCGAGTACCATTTCTACCCACAGAGAAGGAGTAATCTGGGAGGCGACCTACTTCGGTACCACTCCAGTTACAGCTACCCGAACAAAAACCGAAGTCTGGGCTGTCGCTGTAAGAAATAATGTCGTCTTGGATTAACAAGCCGTAGTTGATATCGGTGTTGAAACCAAAGCCGATAATGTCGCCCACTAGATCATCGTCGGCGATATCAACAGTAAAGTGGAAGATATCTATCTCTTTACCATAGACGTCTTGAGTCGCTTCTTCGATGGTAACAACCCAATCGACTTGGTCGTCGGTGTTGTAGGTCCAGTCGGTGTAGCTCACGGTGGTTGCCTGAGCTTGGGCAGCGGCAAACAGCGTGGCTGTTGCAAATAGAATTCCGCGTAGCATGATGATTGTGCCTCCAGCACTTAAAATTAGAATCCGTTAGTCTGTTGGGCACTAATATTAGCAAAAAGTGTGATGGCTGCCACACTTTTTTCTATTATCGCTGAGGTTTTTATACTTTTTTACAATCTGTGCAAACGTTTAGCGTTAACGGTCAATTTGGCCGGCGCTTTTTTTAGAGGGGGAGGAAGGAGATTTAAGCAAAGCCCTCATTGTTTGAGGGCTTTAGAGGCGGTGAGTTAGACTTTTAGCAAGTGGCTATAATAAAGCTAGTCTCGCCGGCGTTTGATGCCCATTAGTGAGGCAACTAACGCAAACATAATCGATGCCAGCGAACCGTTTAATTCGGGAACGTTTTCCACCGTTGCCATCGAGGAATAGTCTTTGACGGATTCTTCTCGGTCATCTCCCATTCCCACTGAGGTGGCGCGAATGGCAACCAGAGAGAAGGTCTCCGCAGTGAGCTCATTGCCTAGGGCCAAAAGTCCAAAAGAGAAGCTTTGGTGGTCATCGCCGCTGCCACTTAAGCCGTTATTACCCACTGCGAATGAGTAGTCTGGATTGCGAGCGTCGGTACCGTTCCAGTTGCAACTGCCGCTGCATGATCCAAATGTCGGGCTGTCGGCAAAGGCAATAAGTTCGCCATCCAACACCGAGCTGCCGTAATCAATGTGGGTATTAAAGCCGAAACCGACGATATCGCCCACCAGGTCGCCCGAGCCAATGCCCACGTCAAACAGGAATATGTCCTGCTCGGTGCCGGAGGAATCGGTATAGGTTGACTCTTCAATGGTGACGAGCCAATCAATCTCATCGTCGGTGTTGTAGGTCCAATCTGTGTAACTGACGGTTGCAGCGTGCGCGCTTGCGGTCGCGGCCAGTGCACCAAATGCGATTAGGGTTTTCCGTACCATGGGTGTATGCCTCTGAAAAAATCACCGTGCTGTGACATTACCTGTCAAAATTGATGTCTAACGTGACAAGTCTATCAGGGCTTGCTCGATTTTCCAGCAGGTTGACGATGTGCAATTGTAAAAAAATAAGAAAGTTGCGTATTTGGTTATAACGATGTTTTATTTTTACAGCGAATCTAAACAAGGACGTGAAGTACAAAGACGTGAAGTGACAGGGTTGCGCAAACCGATGACGGCTCGTTAGTGCTTTGTAAATTTTAAAAGTGGATAAATTCTATGAGGGGGAGGAAGGAAATTTCGCTGAGAAGTGGTAGCTAGGGGGAGACTTGAACTCCCGACCTCAGCATTATGAGTGCTGCGCTCTAACCAGCTGAGCTACCTAGCCACTATT
>CAYFFE010000034.1:6704-32452 GCA_964342265.1 uncultured Cellvibrionaceae bacterium
TATTCAATCAATATTATTCAATCAATATTATTCAATCAATATTATTCAATCAATATTATTCAATCAATACTCAATCAATCTAATTACTCAACCAAGCCAATTAATCAGAATGTAGTTGATTGGATTGGATTTTTGTTCTGCTTAAAAGCCAAAAACCCAATCTAATGCCAGCGCCAATGTAGCCGGTGCTGGTGAGGGCGCGAATTATTGCCAAGTACCGGGCCTCTGTCAAGGAAAACCCGGCCCGAAATCCCCAAGGTAGAGTGGTTTAAACGTTAAACCGAAAGTGCACCACATCACCGTCTTTAACGATGTAGTCCTTGCCTTCCAATCGCCATTTACCCGCTTCTTTTGCACCTTGTTCGCCGTTGTATTCTACAAAATCGTCGTAGGCGACAACTTCGGCGCGGATAAAGCCTTTTTCGAAGTCAGTGTGAATTTTTCCGGCCGCTTGCGGTGCCGTGGCACCCAGCGGAATGGTCCAGGCGCGCACTTCTTTAACGCCGGCGGTGAAGTAGGTGTGTAAACCAAGCAATTCGTAGCCGGCGCGAATCACACGGTTTAAGCCCGGTTCTTCCATGCCCAGATCGGCCAGAAACTCGGTTTTTTCTTCATCGTCGAGTTCGGCAATTTCCGCTTCGAGTTTGTTGCAAATTGCCACCACCACAGCGTTTTCTTCGCCGGCAATGGATTCTACGGTATCCAACAGCGGGTTGTTGTCAAACCCTTCTTCGTCGACATTGGCAATGTACATGGTGGGTTTGAGTGTTAACAAGCTGAGCGGTCTCAGTGTTGCCAATTCGTCGTCGCTTAAGCCAAACGAGCGCAGTGGTTTGGCTTCGTTTAAATGTGGCAGTATTTTTTCGCACAGCGCCTTCATGGCTTGGGCGTCTTTATCCTGGCCTTTGGCCAGTTTGGCGTAGCGGGTTACGGCTTTTTCGACGCTGTCCAAATCGGCCAACGCCAGTTCGGTGTTGATAACCTCGATATCTGCGGCGGGATCGACTTTGCCTTCCACGTGCACTACGTTGCCGTCGTCAAAACAGCGCACCACATGGGCGATGGCATCGGTTTCGCGAATGTTAGCCAAAAACTGGTTGCCCAGTCCTTCGCCTTTGGAGGCTCCCGCCACGAGACCGGCGATATCAACAAACTCCATGGTAGTGGGCACCAGTTTTTCGGGTTTTACGATCTCGGCCAATTTATCTTGGCGGGGATCGGGCACCGGCACTATCCCTGAGTTGGGCTCGATGGTGCAAAAGGGGAAGTTTTCGGCGTCGATGCCCGCTTTGGTGAGTGCGTTAAACAAAGTGGATTTGCCGACGTTGGGCAGGCCAACGATGCCACATTTAAAACCCATAGGTGCTTCCTATTTGTGTTGATTGCTGCTTGAGGTGGGGCATTCTACACCAGACAACTCAAAAAGGGCTGTCTTGTATTGATTGAGCATTGATTGAGTGCGCGATTCGCCGGAGTTTGAATTAGGTGCGGCTGTGCAGTTGCTGCATGGCAGCGGTAAAATCGCCTTCTAACAGTAAAGGCAAAATGCGGCTGGCCTCGTAACTGGCCTCTTGAGTGGCTTGTTGCTCGGCCTGCGGCGCCTTTTTGAGCACATAGCCCGAAACGAGCTTAGCGTTGCCCGGATGGCCAATGCCCAATCTCAGTCGGGCAAAATTTTTGTTATTGCCAAGCGCACTAATGGAATCTCGCAATCCATTGTGGCCGCCGTGGCCACCGCCGATTTTTATACGCGCCACACCGGGTTGCATATCCAACTCGTCGTGGGCAATTAATATGGCTTCGGGCTCTATTTTGTAGAAATTGGCCAGTGCGGCAATCGCTTGGCCGCTGCGATTCATAAAGGTGGTGGGGATGAGTAAGCGCAGCTCTTTACTGCCGAGCATGCCGCGGCCGGTTAGGCCAAAATATTTGGGCTCGGCTTTAAGTGGGCAGCCCATTTGCTCGGCGATAAGTTCGACAAAATCCCAGCCGGCGTTGTGGCGGGTATGACGGTATTGATCTCCGGGATTTCCCAGTCCAACCAGTAATTTGATGGGTGTGCTCATGGCAGATTGTGACTTGGTAGAGTGTCTGGCCGGGGGTTAATCCGGCCAGAGGGGACGGGCAATTACTCGGCGGAATCTTCGCCTTCGGCGTCATCCTCTTCGTCGGAGCCACCAGAGCCACGAGTCTTGGTGATGGCAACCACGGCCAAGTCGTGATCTTCGCCGTGCGACAAGTCAACTGAAGTAACACCTTCGGGAAGGTTAAGCTCTGAAATGTGCAAGCTGTCGCCCACTTCCAGTTTGGCAACGTCCACTTCAATGAATTCGGGTAAATCGGCCGGTAGACAGCTGATTTCCAATTCGGTGATGTTGTGAGTAACGATACCGCCCTGTTGTTTAACGCCCACACTGGTGGCTTCGTTAATGAAGTGAAGCGGCACTTTAGTGGTGAATTTGTGGGTGCTGGATACTCGCAAAAAATCCGCATGCATGATAAATGGCTTGGCCGGGTGGCGTTGCAGATCTTTTAAAATAACCTGCTCGCTTTCGGAGCCAATGTTGAGCGTTACTATGTGGGAGTAGAACGCTTCGTTCTCCAATTGTTTAACGATCTCTTTGTGTTGCACAGTGATTTGCAAAGGATCTTTATCGCCACCGTAAATAATGGCGGGTACCAAACCCTGTTCGCGACGCAGGCGGCGGCTCGCACCTTTCCCCGACACTTCGCGAACTTGTGCATCTAAAACAAAATCTTCAGACATAATTCAAGTCCTATTTCGACCACAGCATTCTTGCGACCAGAATAACTGTGTGGTTGTTTTTGTCACGGCGATTGCCGTGGGTTTTTCAGTGAGTCAATGTTGACGGTTGCTCACAGCAACTCAGCGGAACATTGCGCTCAAAGATTCTTCGTTGCAAATACGGCGCACACATTCGGCGAGCATGGGGGCCAAGCTCAGTTGGCGAATGCGTGAGCAGTTTCTTATCTCGGCACTTAATGGAATGGAATCGGTAACCACCAATTCGTCCAGTTCCGAATTGTTGATGTTGTCTAGGGCCTTGCCCGACAACACCGGATGTGTACAGTAGGCGACGACTTTGTCGGCACCAAAGCCTTTTAGGGCTCGAGCCGCACCGCAAAGGGTGCCGGCGGTATCGACCATGTCGTCGACCAAAATACAGGTACGGCCAGTAACGTCGCCGATTAAGTTCATCACTTCCGACTCGTTGGCGCGTGGGCGGCGTTTGTCGATAATCGCCAGGTCGATGTCCAGTTGCTTGGCGACAGCTCGGGCGCGCACTACACCGCCAATATCGGGCGAAACAACAATAAGGTCATCGAATTTGCGCGATTCGATATCAGACAACAACACCGGCGATCCGTAAACGTTATCCACGGGTACCGCAAAAAAGCCCTGGATTTGCTCGGAGTGAAGGTCGACGGTCAAGACGCGATCGACGCCTACCGCCACCATCATATCGGCGGCCACTTTGGCAGAAATGGGTACACGTGCCGATCTCACTCGGCGGTCCTGGCGGGCGTAGCCAAAGTAGGGCACTACGGCAGTAATGCGCCCGGCCGATGCTCGACCCAGTGCGTCCGCCATAAAGATCAACTCCATAAGGTTGTCGTTAGTGGGGGCGCAGGTGGGTTGTACGATAAATACGTCGCGACCGCGAACGTTTTCGTTAAGCTCGACGGTAATTTCGCCATCGGAGAACTTTCCGACGGTGGCATCGCCCAGCGGAATAGTGAGTTTATCAGCGATCGACTGAGCGAGTTCCGGGTTGGCTGTCCCGGTAAACAGCATTAAGTCAGCCACGAGCATTACCTTGGTGGTTAATAAAGAATTTAAATCTAAGACCGGAGTTCACCAGGTGCAACGGGGAGAGCAGCGGGCGTATGGTGTAGTTGGCTTATTAGCAACTATCGGTGTTTTATAAGGCCACGCTGAAGGAATATGGCTGGGGTGGAAGGATTCGAACCTTCGCATGACGGGATCAAAACCCGCTGCCTTACCGCTTGGCTACACCCCAGTGGCAAATTACTTCGCAAGCAAACTCAACATTGGTGAGCGATTAACACCCCGCGCGACAAAACCGTCGACCCCTTGGGGTTTTTGGTTAAATATAGCCTGTGCGCGATGCTTATCGTTTACACCTAAAAACACGCAAGCACCTGTTCCAGTCATTCGAGCCTCGCCAAATTGGCTCAGCCAATTTAGGGCTGACCTCACCTGTGGGTACAGCTCGCAAACTAGAGCTTGACAGTCGTTTTTGGTGCCTTGCTCGAAAGAGGCCGCTACTTTAATGACGGGAGTGTCTCTTGTCAAACCTTTGTGAGAAAAAATCTCCGCCGTGGATACGTGGCAATCGGGGGCTAACACAACGTACCATTTTTCTGGCAAATCAAGGGCTTGTAGCTGCTCACCGATTCCCTCGGCAAAGGCGCTATAGCCGTTCACAAACACAGGCACATCGGCACCAAGATCTTTTGCCATTAACAATAGCTGGTGTTTGCCAAGTTGCTGTTGCCAGAGGTAATTAAGCGCCACCAAGGTAGTGGCTGCATCCGAACTGCCGCCGCCAATGCCCCCGCCGGCGGGAAGGTTTTTGTGCAGGTGAAGGTGCGCTCCCAAACGGCAATCGGTGTGCGTTTGGAGCAGCCTGGCGGCTTTCATTACTAAGTTGTCGTCTCCGGAGAGTGAGGCATCGGTGCAGGTAAAGGTGAGGTCGCCTGTAGTGTTGGGCGTTATTTCAATCTCGTCGCCAAAATCCAGTAATTGAAACAGCGTTTGCAAATTGTGGTAGCCGTCGTCGCGCCGACCGACAATGTGCAAAAACAAATTGAGCTTGGCCGGGGCCAGAAAAGTCGTGTGAGAAGTCATGGAATTAGCGGGGTTGCCAGTCTTTGATGACCAAAACCAGAGAAAGCTCGGGCGCTCGGGCGATCATTTTACCCGGCAGTTGCACGCCGGCCACTGCTTCGTAGCGACTCAGCTGTAACTGCCAGCCGTCTTGAACCAGCACGCTGAGCGAGCCGCTTTCGTCGTACTCCTCGGCCGTGATGGCTGCCAACGGCGAGGGAATGCCTTTGGCCCAGTAGCTAAAATGTTGTACCGGTACACTCCAGCCCAGTTGGTTGAGCATGACTGATTCGGCATCTGGGCCCGTGATAGTGTCGTCGCCGGAGGTGAGTGTAAGCCCTTGATGATCGCCATCAATTTTGGTGAGTCCCTGGCCAAAAGGGCCATTGAGTTTGATGTGAAAGGCATCCTGGTTTTGTTGCCAATCGATAAACGCGTTAATGCGATCGTTGGGCACGGTAATGCCGAGCTTACCTTTCAGTCGCCAGTGGGTGAGCTGATGGACGTTATCCAGAGGTGTAATCGGGCGGGGAGTTTGGCTGGCGCAGGCGCTGAGCAAAGCCAAAAGCAGGCCGAGAACAATCAGCCTGCTTTGGGGGAAGATCTTCATAGGGCGGCGTCGAGTCGTTCCAGAGTCTCGCGAATGACACTGCTGTCGGGTTTCAGTTTAAGTCCTTCGCGCCAAACCGATTTGGCCTCTTCATTATTACCGGTAACCCACAGCACTTCGCCCAAGTGGGCGGCGACTTCGTGGTCGGGGAAAGCCTTCATGGCTTCGCGCAATCTTGCCAGCGCTTCGACGTAGTTGCCTAATCGATACTGTACCCAGCCCATACTGTCGATAATGGCGGGATCATCTGGGCGCAAACTCAATGCTTGGTTGATGAGGTCGTAGGCTTCTTGGTAGCGCGTGGTGCGATTGGCCAGGGTGTAACCCAAAGCGTTGAGAGCGGTGGCATTTTCGTTATCGAATTCCAAAATGGCCCGCAGATCCTTTTCCATCTGTGCGAGCTTATCCTGCTCCTCGTTGATCATGGCGCGGGCGTAAAGCAAGTTGGAATTGTCGGCGTGGAAGGTCAATGCTTCGGTGAGTACCTGCACCGCCAATTCGAGTAATTGGTTGCGCGCTAGGATTTCCGCTTCGGCCAGATAGAGGCGCTCTTCCTGGTTGGGGTAAACCTCGCGCAACTCCACAAAGCGCTCGCGCAGGGCATCGAGCTCGCCACGCTTAATCAAGATGTCGGCGGTTTTATTGAGCGCGGCTAAAAAGTCTGGGCCCGAGGAAACCTGTTGAAAGTGGCTTAATGCTTGATCTTCGTTGCCGGTTTCTAAAAATAGCTCACCTAAATAATAGTGGGCAGACGGTCCACGGTGGGGATCGTCCACCAGTTGAGTAAACAAGTCACGAGCGAGCTCCGACTCTCCAAGCTCTTTGTTAATCAGAGCCATTGAGAACTGATAGTTGCTGTCGTCGGGGGATTGGCTAAGCAATACGCGAAACTGATCGCGGGCGGCATCGAGGTCTTTATCGGCAAGCAAGCGCGCGTAATTGAGACGCAAGCGCTGGTTGGAGCCATTGCGCTCAAGCATGGACTCCAATCGGGCAATGGCTTCGTCGGCCCGATCGAGTTCTTGCAGTACTTTGGATTCCAAGTGCGCGGCGGAGACGTTATCTGGATAGGCGACTAGTAGCTTTTGGGCAATTTTTAGTGCTGGTTGCAGTTGTTCGGTATCTAATAAAAGCAGGCCCTTGGCAATTTTTAACTCTACCGATTGCGGATTTTTGGCGACTAAATCGGAGAACGCTTCCAATAATATTTCTTGCTGCGGCTTGGCGCTTTGGCTGGCGCGCGCGGCAATGGTTTGAAAAATGGATTCGGCTTCGCTGCCGGCCAGAGGGCTGGCTACTTCTAGCGCTTCCGTTAAACGGCCCACCTGCGCCAGTTGATTGGCGGCGACAACACGCGCTTCCATACTCTGTGGCTCCAAATCCAACCACAACAGCGAAGTGTTTAGCGTTGCTTGATCGGCCCCCAAATAGCGGGCAATACGCGTAGCGCGAGCGGCAATGGCGGCATCTTGAGTTTTGTGTGCCTGTTGCACATAGTTGCTCAGACCAATATCGTAGCGACCGCGATCAAGCGCAAGATCGGCAACGATCAGTGAATAAATGGTTTCTGGTTCGAAGTTTTTGTAAACGATACGCGGCTCGGGTGCCGGTATTGGCTCGGGCGTTTCGAGCGCTGATTTTTCTGCAGCCGTGTCGATCTTTGGCTGATTGGCACAGCCAGTTGCAAGTGCACAGCTCAATGTTACTAAAAGCGTTGGAAATGGTCCCAAGCGCGAAAATAGATTTCCGATAGAATTCAAGCCAGTTAACCTATGTGCCATTGAAAGCAAAAAATAATGAGTAGAATTTCAGTATAATTGCCCAAACTGAGATTGTCTCATTTTTACGGGGCGGTAGTTTGGACACTCGACATGGAAAAGTCTTGTCAGTACCCCACAACCACCGGACAATTCACGCTTTTTTGAGCGACAGCAAACACAGTTAGTTCCATGACCCTTCTGGCCCTTGGTATCAATCACAACACGGCGTCTGTCGATTTGCGTGAGCAATTGGCGTTCAGTCCCGAACAAATCGAATCGGCTTTGCAGGATGCGCAAAAAGCGGGTTTGACCGAAGTTGCCATACTGTCCACTTGCAATCGCACCGAAATTTATACGCAGGGCGCTGTCGATGCGGATCTGGTATTAAAGTGGCTTTCAGGGCACCGGAGTCTCACCTCCAGTGAGTTGGCCGCCAGCCACTACGCCAAGCAGGGCGAGCAGGCTATCCAGCACATGATGAGCGTAGCCGCCGGGCTCGACAGCCTGGTGCTGGGCGAGCCGCAAATTCTCGGCCAGATGAAAGCCTGCTACGCCCACGCCCGGGAGTCGGGCACTGCTGGCAGTATTTTGCACGATGCCTTTCAGCAGGTGTTTACCATCGCCAAGCGAGTGCGTTCGGAGACCACCATCGGCCAAAATCCGGTATCGGTGGCCTATGCCGCAGTGAGCCTGGCGCAGCAAATTTTCAGCGATTTAAAGCAAGACACCGCGCTGTTGATCGGCGCAGGCGAAACCATCGAGCTGGTGGCGCGCCACTTAAAAGAAGCCGGCATACGGTCGATTATTGTTGCCAACCGGACCCTGCCCCGGGCGGCAGCGCTGGCCGATGAAGTCGGTGGTCAGGCCATTTTGCTCGAAGAAATCTCCGAGGTTATGCCGCGCGCCGACATTGTGATTTCTTCAACCGCCAGTCCACTGCCTATTTTGGGCAAAGGCACCGTGGAAAAAGCGTTAAAAGTGCGCAAACACCGGCCGATTTTTATGGTGGACATCGCCGTGCCGCGCGATATCGAGGAACAAGTGGGCGATTTGGCCGACGTGTACCTCTACACCGTGGATGATTTGCGCGACGTTATTCAGGAGAACATGAAAGCCCGCCAGGAAGCGGCGGAACAAGCACAGACTATTATTCAGGAAGGTGTGCAAGCCTACCTGCACGGGCTGCGGGCGCAGGATTCGGTCTCGACCATTCGCGCCTATCGCAGAAAAGCTGAAGATGTGCGCGACAGCGAGCTGGAACGGGCTTTAAAATCCCTGTCCAGTGGCTCCGACCCAGAACAGGTCGTGCGGCAATTGGCCCGTAATTTAACTAACAAGCTGTTACACGGGCCCACGACAAAAATTCGTCAAGCCAGCGCAGAAGGACGTGCGGAACTCATTGGCTGGAGCCAGGAACTGTTTGATCTTGACGATCGAGATTTAGGCTAACTGAAAGACTGTATGAAAGAATCGATATTAAGCAAATTAGAAACCCTCCAAGAACGCTACGACGAAGTCGCCGCTCTACTCGGCGAGGCCGAAATCATCTCCGATCAGGATAAATTCCGCACCCTTTCCAAAGAATACGCAGAGCTGGAGCCGGTGGTTAAAACCTTCGCCGCCTACTGCCAGATGCAGGACAACATCGCCGCAGCCAAAGAAATGATGTCCGACGGCGACGAAGACATGCGCGAAATGGCCCAGGAAGAGTTGCGCGAGGCTCAGGGGCAGAAGGAGCCTTTGGAGCTGGAGCTGCAAAAATTACTGCTGCCCAAAGATCCCAACGATCATAAAAACGTATACCTGGAAATCCGCGCCGGAACCGGTGGCGACGAAGCCGCCCTTTTTGCCGGTAATTTATTCCGCATGTACAGCAAATACGCCGAAACCCAGGGTTGGCGAATGGAGTTGATGAGCGCCAACGAAGGCGAGCACGGCGGCTACAAAGAAGTAATTTCGCGCATAGTTGGCGACGGCGTTTACTCCAAATTAAAGTTCGAGTCCGGCGCGCACCGGGTTCAACGCGTACCCGAGACCGAATCTCAGGGGCGCATCCACACCTCGGCGTGCACCGTGGCCATTATGGCCGAAGCCGACGAGCAAGAAGAAGTCGATATCAATAAAAACGACATTCGCGTGGATACCTTCCGCGCCAGCGGCGCTGGTGGTCAGCATGTTAACAAAACCGATTCTGCCATTCGTATTACCCACTTGCCCTCGGGCATTGTGGTGGAGTGCCAGGACGAACGGTCGCAACATAAAAACCGTGCTCGGGCCATGTCGCTGTTGGCCGCTAAACTCAAAACCGAGCAAGAAGCCGCTGCGGCGCAATCCATTGCCGATGAACGCCGCAGTTTGGTGGGCAGTGGCGATCGTTCCGAGCGCATTCGCACCTACAACTACCCTCAGGGCCGGGTCACCGATCACCGCATTAACCTTACCCTTTACAAGCTCAACGAAGTTATGGAAGGCCAGTTAGAGGAAGTAGTGGGGCCTTTGGTTAACGAATATCAGGCCGATCAACTGGCGGCACTCGCCAGTTAAACATGGCCGATCGCCCGCAAACTATTGCCCAGGCCCTGACCTGGGCGGTGGCGAAACTACCTACCTCCGACACCCCGCAACTGGATGCCGAACTACTGCTGGCCCACGTTCTAGAGCGCTCCCGCACTTATTTATTCACTTGGCCAGAACGCGCTTTAAGCGATGGCGATTGGCAGTGTTTTCACCAGTTAATGACCGAGCGAATGGCTGGCAAACCCGTGGCTTACCTGCTGGGGAGCCAGGGGTTTTGGTCGCTAGAGCTAAAAGTCACCGACGACACTTTGATTCCCAGGCCCGAAACCGAGTTGCTGGCGGAGACGGTGCTGGCGAAAGATTTGCCCAGTAACGCCCGGGTGGTTGATTTGGGCACGGGAACCGGCGCTATTGCGTTGGCACTGGCCAAAGAGCGCAGCGGTTGGAGCGTTGTGGCCACCGATAACAGTCCGCAAGCCTTAGCCGTCGCCCAAGACAACGGCCAGCGTTGTGGCTTGGCCAATGTTCGCTTTTTACAGAGCCATTGGTTTGATTCGTTTCCCGCCGATGAGGTGTTCGATGTTGTGGTCAGCAATCCGCCCTACATTGCCGACGATGATCCTCACTTGTGCCAAGGTGATGTGCGCTTCGAACCCAACCAGGCTTTGGTGGCGGGCGACGCCGGCTTGGCGGATATTCAGCAAATCGCTGAGCAGGCAAGATCGCACCTAAAGCCCGGCGGTTGGCTGTTGTTTGAACACGGCTACAACCAGGGCCAACAAACTCAGGCGTTATTAAAGCAGTTGGGATACCAGCAGGTTGAATGCATTCGAGATTTGGGCGGAAGGGATCGTGTTACCCAGGGGCTTTGGCCGAGTACTGCCCCGTGAGTATGGTCTTAAGCGAGGCATAATCAATGAATGATCAACAGCTACTGCGTTACAGCCGGCATATATTGTTGCCTCAGGTGGATATTGATGGTCAGGAAAAATTACTGGCCAGTCGCGTTATGGTGGTGGGCTTGGGCGGATTGGGCAGTCCGGTGGCGCTCTATCTAGCGGCCAGTGGTGTGGGCAATTTGGTGTTGGTGGACGACGACCGGGTGGAGCTTTCCAACCTGCAGCGGCAAATTGCCCACAGCAGCGATGCGATTGGTCAATGGAAGGTGGAATCAGCTAAAACTTCCGCGCAGGCGCTCAATCCCGGCACTGAAATCACAACCATCAATACTCGATTGGATGAGCCACAGCTGCGGGAAAATTTGGCCAACACCGATGTCATCGTTGATTGCACCGATAATTTGGCCACGCGCCTGATGATTAACCGCTGCAGCTACCAAGCCTGCGTGCCTTTGGTGTCGGCAGCGGCTATAGGCACCGAAGGCCAGCTTATGGTCGTCGACAGCCGGCAGGCCTCGGCCTGCTACCGTTGCTTATACAATGAGAATTCCGACGCCCAACTCAATTGCGCCGAGAGTGGCGTACTGGCTCCGCTGGTCGGCGTAATGGGGGCGATGCAGGCGTTGGAAACCCTTAAAGTATTGTTGGGTAAAGCCAGAGTGGGCAAATTGCTACTGTACGACGCCTGGCGTGGCGAATGGAACAGCTTAATGCTGCCAAAATTGGCCGATTGCCCTGTCTGTGGCGGTACTTGAGTCAGAGCAGAAATTTGGTCGCGGTTAACTGTGGTGATGAGCTTACGCTAGGGCGTCATACGACGAGTCACAATATGCAATCGCGTATGCAGCAAGACCGCAGCAATCGCCAAGCCTCCTACAATTCCCCACCAAAAACCAAACACCCCAAGGCCTTGCCAATAGGCCAGCGCCCAACCCAGCGGAAAACCGCACAACCAATAGGCGGTGAGTTGCATTAGCATCGGCGTGCGGGTTTCGCCAAAGCCGCGCAGTGCGCCCCAGGATGCCACTTGGATACTGTCGAAAATCTGATAAAGCGCGCACAACAACAGCAGTCTTGCCGCCATGTCTCGCACTGCTGGGTCGGGTGTGTACACATCGACAATGGCGAACCGGGCGAGGCAGGTAATTGCTCCGGTTATTAGTGCGCAGGTCATAGTGACTTTTACGCCGGTAAAGGCACTCATTACGGCAGCTTGCGTTTTACCCGAGCCGCGCAATTGCGCACAGCGAATGCAAAGCGCCACACTAAAGCCCAGTGGCACCATGTACATTAACGCGCTGAAATTAAGCGTTACCTGATGGCCGGCCACGGCGGTTGCCCCCAACGGAGCCAGCCACAGAGCCACGCTGGTAAAGAAAAACACTTCACCGCCGCTGCCGATGGCCAGGGGCACAGCAATGGCCAAGTGCTTTTTAAGGGTACGCCAGTGCGGGTGCCAGATTTTGGCGAATAAGTGGTAACGTCGATATCGTGCCTGGCGCTGCAAATACGCCGCCAGCGCAGCACCAACCAGCCAATAGCTGCAAACACTGGCCCAGGCACAACCTACCGCACCCATTTCCGGCAATCCCATGGCACCGGTTACAAAGCAGTAATCGAATACGGCGTTCAGCAACAAAAGCGCGAGGTTGGTGATCATTGCCAAGCGAGTATCGCCGACGGCTTCGCAGGCGTTTTGCAGTACCGCGGCAATCACAAAGCCGAAACACGCCAGCGTCAAAATACTCAAATAACGCCAAGCTAAATCGGTAACAGCGCCCGGCGGTTGAATGGCCTTTAGCCAAAAGCCACTGGTGGCCAGTAATAGGCCCACCAACACGGCACTGGCGAGGCCAATCCAGCCGGTTTGCTGTACTTGAAAGCCAATTCGATTAAACCGGCCGCCACCGTGATAGTGCGCGGCAATGGTTGCCGTTGCGCCGCACATGCCCAGGATAAACACCGACAGCGCCGCCCAAATTCCGGCCCCAACTGATAACCCGGCCATATGCTCGGTGCTTACCATGCCCGCAAAAATGGTATCGGTAGTGGCCATGCCTATAACCGCCAAGTGGCTGATAATCAGCGGGATTCCCAGGCGGACAATAATCGAGGCTTCTTTGAATGTGGCGTGGTTCACAAATGAATACTTGATCTGGGTGTGGGTGAGTAGAAGGCCGTGTGAAGTAAAGTATGATAAGTAATTGGAATGAAAGGCGCTATTTACAGAGCGTTTTGGAACTCTTAACAAGTCTTTACGGTCCGATGGCCGCGGATTATATCAAAGCAATCTCCAGCGGAGGGAAACAATGGCTTTACTATCGCCTATCAAGAGTACTTACGATCAAATCCTATCATCCTTAGAGCATGCCAGTGGCTTACCGGTGCTGCTTATTCGCCTTTATCTCGCGCCGGTGATGATGCAGGCCGGTTGGACGAAGTTCGCGGGTTGGGAAAGCACCGTGGCTTGGTTTGGTAACAGTCAGTGGGGCTTAGGTTTGCCAATGCCAGAGGTTATGGTGTTTTTGGCAGCGGGGTCTGAGCTGGTCGGCGGCGCGCTGTTGGTTATCGGCTTGGCCACGCGATTGGTTGCGATTCCTTTAATGATCACCATGCTGGTGGCAATGTTCTCTGCGCACTGGGAAAACGGCTGGTTGGCCATTTCCGATGCCAGCAGTTGGTTGGCCAACGAGCGAGTTATGGAAGCCGTTGAGCGCAAAGAAGCGATCAAATCCATTTTAAAAGAGCACGGCAATTACAGTTGGCTCACCGGCCGGGGATCAGTCACTATTCTCAACAATGGCATAGAATTCGCGGCGACCTACTTTGTTATGTTGTTATCGTTATTGTTTACCGGCGGCGGCCGATACGTGAGTGCCGACTATTGGATTGGGCAAGGGTGTAAAAAATGCTAAGCGAATCCTGTCGCTATCTGATTAATGTAACCGTGGCTGTGTTACAATTCGCGAGAAATTCAATTCCAGCGAGCAAATAGTTTGATCGGCCAGAGTTACCAACATCAAACTCCGCTGGCACCCGAGGACAGTCAATCTCAGGTCGCCAGTGGAGACACCCGCAAATCTTCTGAAGATTCCAGCACCAAACCCTCTCGACCCAGACGCAAAAGAAGCCGTCGGGAACGCCCCTGGAGTATCGAACAATTCCAGGTTGAGCCGCAGGAGGGCAAAACCCGCTTTCACGATCTGCAGTTGCCCGATGAATTAATGCACGCCATTCACGACCTGGGCTTTGAGTACTGCTCGCCGATTCAGGCGCAAGCGCTGCCCTATACGCTGGATGGCCAGGATGTGGTGGGCAAAGCCCAAACCGGTACTGGTAAAACCGCGGCGTTTTTGCTGGGAATTATCGACGATTTTATGCGCCATCCATTGCCAGACGAACGCTACGCCGGTGAGGCTCGCGCGCTCATTTTGGCGCCAACACGTGAGCTGGTGCTGCAAATTGCCGAAGACGCCAAAGCCCTGTGCAAGTACACCGATTTGCAGGTGCACACGCTGGTGGGTGGTATGGACTACCAAAAGCAGCAAGATCGGTTGGCATCACGATTGGTCGACATCATGGTGGCCACACCCGGCCGCCTGTTGGACTTTGTGGGCAATCGGGACGCTCACCTCGATCAGATCGAAATTCTCGTCATCGACGAAGCCGATCGCATGCTCGATATGGGCTTTATTCCGCAGGTAAAACGCATTGTTCGCGCTACACCGGACAAATCACATCGCCAAACACTGCTCTTTTCGGCCACCTTTACCGAAGACGTGTTGAATTTGGCCGATCAGTGGACTGATCATGCGGTTTCGGTGGAAATTGAGCCGGAATCCGTGGCTACCGATACGGTCACCCAGCACATTTATCTAACATCGGGCGAAGAAAAATTTGCGCTCCTTTACAACCTGCTGCTACAGGAAGACGTAGACAGCTTAATTGTCTTTGCCAACCGCCGCGACGAATGCCGAAGACTGCATCAAAAATTACTCGACCACGATATTAAAGCCGGGCTTTTGAGCGGAGAGATTGCTCAAAACAAACGTGTGCGCACGCTAGATAACTTCAAATCTCGCGATTTAAAAGTGCTTGTCGCCACCGATGTAGCGGGTCGTGGAATTCACATCGACGGCATCAGCCACGTCGTGAATTTTACCTTGCCGGAGGAACCGGAAGACTACGTGCACCGCATTGGCCGCACGGGACGTGCCGGCAAGCGCGGTACTTCCATCAGCTTTGCTTGCGAAGACGACGCTTTCCGCTTGGAGCCTATTCAGAAATTGGTGGGTGCGGAGCTGCAATGTGAGCAGCCGCCGGAGTCGCTTTTGGCGGCCATTCCCGAGGTTGAGTACAAAACCGTACCGCGCAGCAACAACAGTGGTAACGGCGGGCGTCGTCGTCGAAGTTCCAATTCAGGCCGCCGTCGTTAAGTCGGGCTTTTTAGCCCGCAAGTCGCAAAATTAGAAAAATTAAAAGACAAGTAGAACTTGTAGATCTTAAAAGACAAGTAGAATTCGTCCCGTGCAAAACTCAGCGAGCCAAGCGTTGCTTGTGTTCGCTGATCTCCGGTTGGTCACTCAGCTCCTTCAGCCAGTAAACCGTTCCCCCCGCCACAGCCGCAGGCATAACCACAATATTCAATACCGGAATCATGGTGCCGAGCGAGGTTAAACCGCCGAAGCCCCAGGCGCTGTAGCGTGTTTGCCCCAAGCCTTGGCGAAAGAGCGAGAAGGGTACCCGATGGTTGTCCGCTGGGTAGTCGGCAAATTGGATGGCCATACACCAAGCGGCCCAAAGCGCCAGAATAATCGGCACGAAAAAATTAGCAAAAGGAATAAAACCGAGAATAATCGCCAAGATAAATAAGCCAATACCGCGGCTGACAAAATACCAAAGCTTAACCAATTCGCGCTGGGTAACTCGCGCAATCATCGGTGCGATGGCTTCTGGCGGTGGCCCTTTGCCGGTGTAATACACCTCCACTTTTTCGGCCAAAATGCCGTAAAAAGGGGCCGCTAAAATATTGGTGATAATGCTAAAACTGTAGCCGTAGAGAATCACGGCGACAATGGCGGCAGCAACCCAGATAAGCACTGCCAACGCTTCCAGCACGGGTGCCAGCCACTGCCAATCGGGTAAGAGATTGATAATGGCGTTGGTGGCGGGCGAGAAGTAAGTAATAACAAATGTGGTCAGCACTAAAAAAATGGCCACATTCACCAGCACGGGCACAATCACAAACAGCCGAAACCGCTCATGGGTAATGAGCTTGGCTCCGGTGATTAAATATTGGGCTCCGGTGGCGAGATTATTGCGACTCACGAGTGTTTCCGTGTGGGCTATGGCGATTATTGCGCGCCGTGGTTGATCAACACGGTGCTGTATTCTTCGCCTAAGCGATGGGTTTTAACTTGTTCCAGCAGAGTTCGACCATCGACACCTGGGGCGTTAATGTTGCGGCCCTGTTCCACAAAAAACTTCACAAAGGTTTCGAAGTTTTCGATATTCATGCCACGATAGGCTTTTTCCAAAACGTGAAAATCTGCATCCACGCCGCCGGGCGGTTGTAATTCCAAAAAGCCTTTCACTCGCTCGTCGCTGAAAACTTCGCCCAGTACTTTTTGTTTGTCTTTCTTTAATGCCATTGTGTTACCTGAATGCTTACTTAAATACTGCTTAGCAATTTATTGCCAAAGCCGTTTACACCGTTAGAGTTTTTCTTCCAATTTTTTGAGAAGAATGTCATTAACCGCTTGAGGGTTGGCCTGACCTTTGGACGCTTTCATAATTTGGCCGACAAAATAGCCCATCATTTTGGGGCGCTTATCGGGATCGGCATTGATGTAGTTTTGCACCTGTTTTTCGGAGTTGGCGATGACTTCATCGACCATTTTTTCCAGCTCGCCGGTATCGGAAACCTGCTTTAACCCTTTGGCTTCGATAATGGCATCGGCGCTGTCGCCTTCTTTTTGCCAAAGAGCTTCAAATACGGTTTTGGCGATTTTACTGGAAATGGTGCCGTCTTTGGTGCGTAAAATTACGCCCGCCAATTGCGCGGCAGCAACCGGGCTGTGGCCAATGGAGATTTCCGCCGCGTTTAAGCGCGCCGATAGCTCACCCATAATCCAGTTGGCCGACTGCTTGGCGTCTTCGGTTAATTGGGTAAGTTCTTCGAAGTATTGGCTCGTGGCCAAGTCGCCGGCCAGAATTTTGGCGTCGTAGTCGCCCAGGCCATAGTCGTTTTGAAAGCGAACTTGGCGTTGCTCGGGCAACTCCGGCATGGTCGCGCGAATTGACTCGATGTATTCGTCGTCGATAACGACGGGTAAAAGGTCGGGGCAGGGGAAGTAGCGGTAGTCGTTGGCTTCCTCTTTACTGCGCATGCTGCGCGCGATTTTTTTCTCGCCGTCGTACAGGCGAGTTTCCTGAATGATTTCGCCGCCCGATTCGATCACATCGATTTGCCGATCAACTTCCAGGGCGATGGCATCTTCCATAAATTTAAACGAGTTAAGGTTTTTGGTTTCGGTGCGAGTGCCAAGTGTTTCTTCGCCGCTTGGGCGCACGGAAATGTTCACGTCAAAACGCATGGAGCCCTGGCTCATTTCGCCGTCGCAAATGCCCAGTGAAGTGACCAAACCGTGCAGCTTTTTGGCAAACGCCACGGCTTCTTCGGCGCTGCGCATATCGGGCTCGGTGACGATTTCAATCAGTGGCGTTCCGGCGCGGTTTAAGTCGATGCCGCTCATGCCGTGGAAATCTTCGTGCAGCGATTTACCGGCGTCTTCCTCGATGTGGGCGTGGTGAATACGCACAGTTTTTTCCGAGCCATCGGGCAATGTGATAACCACCTCGCCACGGCCAACAATGGGTTTGTCGAGCTGGGTGGTTTGATAGCCTTTGGGCAAATCGGGGTAGAAATAGTTTTTGCGCTCAAAGATGGATTCTTTACCGATTTCGGCGTTGATCGCCAAGCCAAACATTACCGCGTAGCGAAAAGCTTGCTCGTTAGCTACCGGCAAGGTGCCCGGCAAGGCGAGATCCACCGCACAGGCTTGGGTATTGGGTTCGGCACCAAAAGCCGTGCTGGCGGCAGAGAACAGTTTCGATTGAGTGGCCAGTTGTACGTGTACTTCCAGGCCGATAACGGTTTCCCAGGTCATCAGCAAATCTCCTTAATCCAGGCCGGGGGCGGTGAGTGTGTGGAAGTCTGTGTTCAACTGAAACTGGTGGGCCAAGTTGAGCAATTTGGCTTCGGCAAAGGCCGGGCCAATGAGCTGTAAACCCACCGGTTTGTTGTCTACCAGACCGCAGGGCACCGATAAGCCCGGCAGGCCCGCCAAGTTGGTGGCGATGGTGTAAATGTCTTCCAGGTACATGGCCACCGGATCGGCACCTTTAGCCCCAAATTTGAACGCCGGTGAGGGGCAAGTGGGGCCCATGATTACGTCCACTTCTTTAAAGGCATCGTCGAAATCTTGTTTAATTAACCGGCGAACTTGCTGAGCCTTGTTGTAGTAGGCATCAAAATAGCCGGCTGAGAGGGCGTAGGTGCCCACCAAAATACGGCGTTTTACCTCGTCGCCAAAGGCCTCGCCTCGGCTGCGTTTGTAGAGGTCTTGCAAGTCTTTGGGGTCTTCACAGCGATAGCCGTAGCGCACGCCATCGAAGCGCGACAAATTCGCCGAGCACTCGGCCGGGGCAATGACGTAATAGGCGGGAACCGCCAAGCTGCTGTGCGGAAGGCTAATTTCTTTGATTTTAGCGCCCATCTTTTCGTATTCGTCGATGGCCGCTTGCACTTTGGAGGCGACCTCAACGTTTAGGCCGTCGCCGAAGTATTCTTCGGGTACGCCGATGGTAATGCCTTTTACCGACTGCTCCAATTGCGCTGTAAAATCTTCCTCGCCGGCGTCCACACTGGTGCTGTCGAGCGGGTCGAAGCTGATCAGTGTGTTCATCATTACGGCTGCGTCCATGGCGTTGCGCGTGACTACGCCGGCCTGATCCAAACTGGAGGCAAAGGCAATCATGCCCCAGCGCGAGGCGCGCCCGTAGGTGGGTTTAATACCCGTTAAGCCACAATGACTGGCCGGTTGGCGAATGGAGCCACCGGTATCGGTCGCCGTTGCACCGGGTGCCAGCAGCGCCGCTACCGCTGCGGCCGAGCCACCAGACGAGCCACCCGGCACACAACGAGTGTCCCAAGGGTTTTTTACAGGCCCGTAAAAACTGGTTTCGTTGGATGAGCCCATGGCAAATTCATCCATATTCACTTTGCCCAATACCACCGCACCGGCATTTTTAAAGTTTTTAACGATAGTGGCATCGTATGGTGCGATAAAGTTGTCGAGCATTTTCGAGCCGCAACTGGTGCGCACGCCTTGGGTGCAAAAAATATCTTTGTGTGCGATGGGAATGCCGCACAGCGGGTGATCATTCCCCGCAGCCAGCGCGGCGTCAGCGGCGTCGGCCTCGGCCAGGGCGCTGTCTTTCATAACGGTGATAAAACTGTTCAGCTCACCGTCTAACTGCTCGATTCGTTTAAGGAAATGCTCGGTCAGTTCTCGGCTGGAGAACGACTTATCACGCAGGCCGCGAGCCAGCTCGGTGATGGATAATTGGTGCATTGAGGTTTGTCCCTATGACAAAGAGTTCGCATGAATGGCAATAAATTGCTGCATGGCTTGGCGGTGGTGCGTCAGTCGATAACTTTGGGCACCAAGTACAAACCCTGCTCAGCCGAAGGGGCCAGGGCTTGAAAGGCCTCTCGTTGGTTGGCCTCGTTGACTTTATCGGCGCGCAGGCGCTGCACGGTATCCAGTGGGTGGGCCATGGGCGTAACGCCGCTGGTGTCGGCTGCTTGCAGTTGGTCGACCAATGCCAGCACGTCGCTGATGCGAGCGGTTACTTCGGCGATGTGAGAGTCATCCAGCTCAATCTTTGCCAGCTCCGCCAATTTGTGAATTTCGGAAGGATCCAAGAGAGTCTCCGCAACGGTTAGTTCGAATAATCAGTACCAAAAAAATCGGGCCCCGATCCTCTGGGGGAGGGCTATTCTACCTGGGCATTTGGGACTTTGACAGGCTTTCGGTTTCGCCGACTTGGCAGGCCAGTGATCACAAGCTCCTTGCCGGGTTGGCTCGGCAAATTAACAAGAGTGTCCTAAAATGGATTAGATTCGCCTAAAATAGCGGCCAACGGCGTGGGTGGGCAATTTTTTGTAATTGATTGTTTGCAATTGACTGCAGTCATAACGGTTTAGATTAGACGCTTTGGCGCGGTTTTCGCCCCTTTAGCTTTAATTGGCTTTAATAGGTGGGCTTTATAGGTCGGCCTTTTTGCTGGTTTGGCTTGGGGTTTATATGACGGGCTCAATTGGCGCTGTAACGGGGCCACAAATGCGTTGGTGATGCCTTGCTCAATCGGAAAGCCATTGATAGAGTGCACGCACCCAGCGGTCTTTGGGAATTTTTCCGGCGAAGCTGTGCTCCAACCCCCGTTACCTGCGTGACAATAACACGGCGTGACAATAACAAGGTAATCACAACCAGACTCTGGTTTTGCAAGAATTTAAACAAGGTACACGAACTCTATGTTGATGCCCAAGCGTTTGCGCGGCATGTTTTCCAATGATTTATCCATCGATTTGGGAACCGCCAATACCCTCATTTATGTAAAAGACCGCGGTATTGTTTTAGACGAACCCTCAGTTGTCGCCATCAGAACCCACAATGGTCACAAAATTGTTGAGGCGGTTGGTATTGAAGCCAAAAGAATGCTGGGCCGCACACCCGGCAACATCACCGCCATCCGCCCCCTAAAAGACGGCGTAATTGCCGATTTCCAAGTTACCGAAAAAATGCTCCAACACTTTATTAAAAAAGTGCACGAGAGCAGTTGGTTTCAGCCCAGCCCGCGCGTATTGGTGTGTGTGCCATGTCTTTCCACCGAAGTGGAGAAACGAGCCATTCGTGAATCGGCCATCGGCGCGGGTGCGCGCGAAGTGCGCTTGATTGAAGAACCCATGGCTGCGGCCATTGGCGCGGGTTTGCGGGTTGATGAAGCCGCCGGCTCCATGGTGGTGGATATCGGTGGTGGCACCACCGAAATTGCCATTATTTCGTTAAACGGTGTGGTCTATTCGGATTCTGTGCGCATTGGCGGCGATCGCTTTGACGAAGCTATCGTAAACTATGTGCGCCGCAACTACGGCAGCGTTATTGGTGATGCCACCGCTGAACGAATTAAACAGGAAGTGGGCTGCGCCTACGCCAGCAGCGAAGTGCGCGAAATCGACGTGCGCGGTCGCAATTTGGCCGAAGGGGTGCCGCGCAGTTTTACCCTCAACAGCGACGAAATTCTCGAAGCTTTGCAAGAGCCATTGGCGGGGATCGTCCAGGCCGTAAAAAGTGCGCTGGAGCAATCGCCGCCCGAGTTGGCCTCGGATATTGCCGAAAGCGGCATAGTACTCACTGGCGGTGGCGCTTTACTGCGCGATATCGACCGTCTACTCAGCGAAGAAACCGGCCTGCCGGTGATTGTCGCCGAAGATCCGCTCACTTGTGTGGCGCGTGGTGGTGGCCGAGCCATGGAATTTATGGATACGCGCCGTATCGATTTGCTCTCCAGCTAACGAACCGACCATCGGGCAAAAGCGGGTGTTGTTTGCCTGTATTTAAGTTATCGAGTTTTAAAGAGCATCGTGTTGTAAGCGGCGAGCGAGCCGACCAAAAAGCTAATCAGTAAAGGGCGATCAAGCGCCGTAATATGGGTAAACTGCTATTAAACCGCTGTTTTCAAAAGGTTCATCCAACCTATCCCGCCTGACGCTACTCATCCTCATGGCGACCATCATTTTGGTGATGGTCGACGTTTTTACGCCCTGGTTAAAACCCATCAAAGCGCAACTCACCACCGTTTCGCTGCCGTTTCATTGGATTACCAATTTACCGGCGCGCTTTAGCGAATGGGGCCAGGATAATCTGGTTACCCGCGAGCAACTCCTAGAAGAAAATCGCAACCTCAAGCAACAAGTGCTGCTGCTGCAACGAAAACTGCAAGGCTTGGCTGCAGTGACCACCGAAAACGTGCGTTTGCGGGAGTTAATGAACTCCGCCGAAATGGTGGCCGAGCAGGTATTGGTGGCCGAACTCATTGGCGTATCAGCCGATCCGTTGGTGCACACCGTGGTCATCAACAAAGGATCGCAGGACAACGTTTACGTTGGCCAACCGCTGCTCGATGCCTACGGACTGATGGGCCAGGTGATCGAAGTGGGGCCTTATGTGAGTCATGTACTGTTAATTACCGACTCCACTCACGCTCTGCCTGTGGAGCTCAATCGTAACGGTGTGCGCGCGGTGGTCGAAGGCAAAGGTGATTTGCAGGAGCTGGCGTTGCGCCATGTGGCCAATACCGTGGATGTGCGCAAAGGTGATTTGGTGGTGAGTTCCGGGCTCGGCGGGCGTTTTCCGCGTGGCTATCCGGTGGGTACTGTCTCGGAGGTGGTGCACAATCCCGGCAAACCGTTTGCCGATGTATTGATCGAGCCCAAGGCACAACTCAATCGCAGTCGTCATGTGCTGTTGGTGTTTCGAGACGATGCCATCACGCAAGCTCAGGATAACTGAGTCATGCAAATGGCTGCGGTGCATAACCGCTGGGTCATTCCCGCCTCAATTTTAGCGGGATTATTTTTGAGTGTAATGCCCTTGCCCGAGGCTCTGGTTTGGTTGCGGCCTCAGTTTACGGCATTGATTTTTATTTATTGGTGTCTGACTTTTCCCCATCGAGTGGGGGTGATCACGGCCTGGTTGGTGGGCATTAGCGTGGATATCGTGACTCACTCAGTGCTCGGGCAGCATGCGCTGGCGCTGGTGGTGGTGGCTTACATCTGCTTGCTGTCCTATCAACGCATTCGCACCTACCTGTTTTGGCAGCAATCCATGTGGGTGTTTATCATGATCGGCATCCAGCAATTGTTTATAAATTGGGTGCACAGTCTCAATGGCCATTCGGCAGCTCCCAGCCAGTTTTTATTGCCGGCTTTGTCCAGCGCGCTCTTGTGGCCGTTGGTTCACACATTGCTGGAGCGGCTAAAAATCCGCTACCGAGTGTCTCTCTAGAGAAAAACTATTTCTGAGCAAAACAATTTTTTTAAAAACAAACGGCATTGCGTTTTTACGCAGCAAAAAAGTCACAGCAAGGATTATTTGTGTCTGAGTTCGATTTAATTTTGGCTTCCCGATCGCCCAGGCGACAGGAGCTCTTGCGCCAAATCGGTGTGCGTTTTTGTGTGCACAGTGCCGATATCGAAGAGGTTCATCAAAGCCACGAAACACCCCGCGATTATGTCTTGCGCTTGGCCCAGTCGAAGGCTCAAAAAGTGGCCGACAGTTATCCGGGGTTGCCAGTTTTGGGAGCCGATACCATTGGCATTTGCGACGGCAAAATTTTAGAGAAACCGCTCAATCAACAACACTGCCGAGAAATGCTGCAGTTGATGTCTAACACTTGCCATCAGGTGCTAAGCGCTGTGGCCGTTGTACATGGCGACAAAATCTTAACGGCAGTCAGTTGTACCGATGTAACGTTTAGAGAACTGTCCACAGAGGAAATCGATCGATACTGGCATACTGGTGAACCTTTGGATAAATCCGGCAGTTACGCCATACAGGGCTTGGGCGCGGTGTTTGTGCAATCCATTGCCGGCAGTTACAGCAATGTGGTCGGCTTGCCCATTGAGGCCTTGGTGCCGCTGTTAAATGAGTTTGAAATCCCTGTGTGGCGCTAGCCCTGTGAGGTTAGGGTCGCCCGGTGCTTTCTCTGTGAGACATTCCATCAATGAGTGAAGAGTTATTAATTAATTTCGCGCCAACCGAAACCCGGGTGGCTTTAATCGAAAACGGTGTGCTGCAAGAGGTTTACATCGAGCGTACCAAAAGCAAAGGTTTTGTCGGGTACATATTTAAGGGCAAGGTCGTGCGTGTTTTGCCGGGAATGCAGGCGGCGTTTGTGGATATTGGTCTGGAGCGCGCTGGCTTTATTCACGCCGCCGATATTGCACCGCTGGACGAAAACGGCATGGAAAGTCGCACCGCAGAAGTGCCCGATATTCGCGACATTGTTACCGAAGGCCAAACTTTGGTCGTGCAAGTTATCAAAGATGCCATTGGCACCAAGGGCGCGCGCTTAACGACTCACCTGTCGGTGTCTGGCCGCTATTTGGTGTACATGCCTAAAACCCAGCACGTGGGGATCTCCACGCGCATTGAAGAAGAGTCCGAACGGGAACGGTTGCGTACACTCGTTAACAAAGCCGTGGAACAATTGGAGCAGCAACCCGAAGGCGGTTTTATTGTGAGAACCGTCGCCGAGGGCGCCAGCGAAGAAGACCTTATTGCCGATATTCCATTCTTGCAAAAACTCTGGGCCGATTTGGCCGTGCGCATCAAAAAAACCAAAGTGCCCAGCGTTATTTACGAAGATTTACCGCTGTTTATGCGCACCCTGCGTGATCTGGTTAAACCACACATCGAGAAAGTCCGGGTGGATTCGCGCGAAGTGCACGCGCGCATGATGCAGTTTGCCAATCAGTACGCGCCGGAAATCGCCGGGCGGATCGAACACTATCCCGGAGAGCGGCCGCTGTTCGACTTGTACAGCGTCGAAGACGAAGTCCAAAAAGCGCTGAATACCAAGGTGCCGTTAAAATCCGGCGGTTATTTGCTGGTGGAGCAAACCGAGGCCATGGCCACGGTGGATGTTAATACGGGCGGTTTTGTGGGCCACCGCAATTTGGAAGAAACCATCTACAAAACCAACTTAGAGGCCGCCAGCGCCATTGCCCGACAACTGCGCCTGCGCAATATCGGCGGCATCATTGTTGTGGATTTTATCGACATGAAAGATGTCGAAAACCAACGACAGGTGCTGCGTGCGCTGGAAAAAGCCATGGAGCGCGATCACGCCAAAACCACCATTACCGGTGTTTCTGAGCTGGGCTTGGTGGAAATGACTCGCAAGCGCACTCGCGAGTCGCTGGGTCAAATAATGTGTGAACCCTGTCCTGTTTGTCAGGGGCGGGGCAGTTTAAAGTCCGCAGAAACCATTTGTTACGAAATTTTCAGAGAAATTTTGCGCGAGGCTCGCACCTACGACACGTCCAAAATATTGGTACTGGCTTCGCAACTGGTTGTCGATCGTCTATTGGATGAAGAGTCCGCCAATGTGGCCGATTTGGAAAGCTTCGTGGGCCGAGAAATTCAATTCCAAGTAGAGGCGATCTACAATCAGGAACAGTACGACATTATTCCCATTTAACACTGTCGTTAATTCCGAGCCGAAGGCCCGATTGGCGGTCTCATTAAGCCTGTAGTGCAGGCCTGTGGAGCACGGAAGAATCCACACAAACACGATTTATGAAATCAGTTTTAGTCAAAACAGCGCATTATTTTTGGCTTACCTTTGCGGTATTGCTGGTCCTGGCCGCAGTGACGGTGCAATTAGCCCGCGAACTTTCTCCTCTGCTCAATTCCAATAAAGACTATCTCGCCGAGCAATTGGCCGCCCGACTCAACAGCCAGGTAGAAATCGGCAGTGTGCAAGCCCACTGGCAAGGACTCTCGGCCAGTTTGCGGGTGTTTGGTCTGGAGCTTTTACCTAAAACCAGCGACTCGGAAGAGTCGATGCCGGCCAGTTTGATCATTGGCGAGGCCTCGGTAAAAGTCGATTGGCTGCGCTCGCTCACCGAGGGTCGTTTGGTGCTGGCCGATCTTACCCTCAGCGATACCCACGCCTTTCTCAATCAGGATCAATCCGGCGAGTGGCGGTTGCGCGGCATCGCAACCACGGCACAGGGTAGCTCGCCTCAGATCGACGATCCGATGGATGTGTTCCTGTTTGCCGATCGAGTCACCGTGCTCGATGTGGCGCTGCATATGGAAAATTACTCTGGCCGACAAATGTCGTTTGATTTTTCATCCATTACGTTCGAGAACGACAAATTATTTCACCGTATGAAAGGCGACGTCACTTTGGACGGCAAGCCCGTGGTGGATTTTGTCATGGAGGCCAAGGGC
>CAYFFE010000035.1:0-31406 GCA_964342265.1 uncultured Cellvibrionaceae bacterium
CGTCTGCCATCACTGCAACAGGATTCACCGCTTTAATATTAATCTTGTCCGTGCTGTTGATCAGTTCGGTCGGGCAAATACAAGATATTTTGGTGCAGGTGGAATACAGTTCAACCTTGGTTCATCGTTTTGGCTTTGTAGTTTCAGCCTGTTGGTTTTCGATTATTACTTGGTGGACGGCGCGCTTAGTGTTTGAGCAAATGGCGGCTAAAACCCATCAAGAATCCGCTGCGGACAACCGAGATATTATGGAAATAAAATCCGCTTCGGTTGCTGTACGAGAGGGCGTTACACGCTGGCTGCCGAGGGCATACGCGGTGGTATTGCCGTTGGTTTTAATTATCCACAGTATTCACAAAGAGTTGTGGTGGGTTTTAATTTTATCCGTTTTATTTGTATTGCTGCCGGTTGTGATTTTAATTGTACGGCGCAGACTCCTTGTTAAAAAAATTACACACTATTTACAGAAAAAAAACCAACACGGAATGGCCGCGATATGTTTTCATTCCTGGACTTGGGGATATGCGGTTTCGATTTTATACGTGCTTTTTACCGTTTGGGCGCTGGTCGATCCTTACAGTTTAGGTCGCACTTTTGGTGCTTTTTTTGTGGTCTATTGGGGCCTTGGTAGTGTTTTATTCTCTTTAACTATTGCTGTTTGTGTTTTGTTACCAAAAGTCGTGGTCTGTGTTCGAAAAAAGGTCGAAAAATGGGTTCCCTCATTAAAGCCAAAACTCGAACGTTGGGCAGAATCCTCGTGGTTTCAACCGCCGCATCCTATTTTGCTTATCGTAGTAGTTTACGCAATTATCATTGCCAATGTTTTTAATACCGACAACCATTTAGTTAGACGTATTCCTGTTGATGCTCCGCAATACGCCTATCAAGATTTCGACTCCGCTTGGCAACATTTTGTCGATAATCTGGCCACTTCAGATCTGTATATTACTCAAGACGGTACTCGCCAATACCCGATATTTTTCGTCGCAAGTCAAGGCGGCGGTTTGCGAGCGGCGTATTGGTCATCAGTGGGAATGAGTTACCTTAAGCAGGAAGTTTCCGGTATCGAAAAGAATACGTTCAGTTTAGCGGGCGTTTCTGGCGGCAGTGTGGGCAATGTATTTTTTGCCGCAGGGTTGGAAGATAACGAAACGCTCGCGGATAAAGACTGCCAAAAATTAAAAGCCAGCGAGCGTCTTCCCTGCTCATCAGCGAGCGCCGTGGGTAAAGATTACCTGTCACCTGTGCTCACGTCTTTTTTGTACAACGATTTATTGTACCGTTTTTTTCCCATTCAAAATTGGCACTTTTTGTACCGTGATCGCGCTGCCGTATTGGAAACCTCCTGGCAGGACGGGTTTAACGATGTGTACGGTAAAAATACCCTCGATCAAGGGCTGCAAAGTTTGTATCGCGAACAGCAGCAATGGTTGCCGTTGGTGCTCAGTATGGGCAGTCACCAAGAAACCGGTACACGCTTAATTGCAGCACCGTTTCCCATCAACCCGAACATATTTGTCAACCAATACAGTACTTATCGACTCATGGGGTGTGAGCAAGGGTCGCAATTATCCTGCGATATGCGTTTGAGTACCACCGCTCTAACTTCGGCACGATTTCCTTACGTAACACCTGCCGGCACTTTAGCGCACAAAAAGAATTGGGCGGAAAAAGATCATATTATCGACGGTGGCTATGTGGAGAATTATGGGCTTATTGCAACTCGCTCGATGCTGGATTATTTAAACAGAGAGCAACATTTAACCATTAAGGTGGATGGCGAGACCGCACAATTGTTACCCGTAATTATTGTGTTTGCCAACGACTCAGACATGGAACTGGCCTCCATCAATCCACTGCGAGATCTGCCATATTTAAACACAGGTTCCATGCCGCTGAATGAAATAACCAATCCCATACAGGGTTTGTTATCAACGCGCACAGGCCGTTCGGTTCAGAGTTTGACGGAAACCATCGACCAGCAACAACAAGTCACATCGGTATTTGATCAATACAGCTACACGTTTGGCGAAGACAAAAAAGCAGTAACGCTTAACGACACACTGGTATTTCATCTACCGAAGAGTGAATCCATCGTTGTACCGTTAGGGTGGTGGTTATCAGAAGAGAGTCAAACTTATATGTCGCAACAATATCAGCAGCCGAATGCCAAAGCCCATCAACTTATTCAGCAATTGAAAAATAAACTCAATCGATGAAACAAAAAGTGGAGGTAAAAATTACGCTTTGCCTCCATTTTTCCAGCGCTTTTAATGGGATCGTCTGATTAACTCCAAGATAAGTTAATCAGAGTTGCCATTGTCGTTACCGTTGTAGTTGCTGTTGTATTTACCTATGGCAAAAACTATTCAATTTTAACAATCTTAACGGCATCGTTTATCGCGGCCTCGTCCACATAGCCAATATAGTCAGGGTTTAACGCCACCTTTTTAACGACATCTAAATCGCCGTTAACTTCCTCCGGTGGCGTGCCTTCCCCAGAAAATAACTGCCGGCTCCAATAGCTTTTTATTTGCGATTCGGTTTTACCTAAAAATACATCATCAAAGGTACGACGCACAGACGAAGCCAGAATTTGATTAAGCGGTACCGCTTTTTTGCCGTTGGGGAAGCCTTGGGATTTTCCCAAAAAAATCCGTCCCAACTCTGCGCGACTCATACTGGTGGTTTCGTTGGCCGTGTTAACAATAACAACCACTTCGGCTTGCACGTAAGTTGCGCTTAAAAGTACAATTAAAGTGATCGCTTTCAGTACATTACTCATTTCAACTGCTCCTCACTTTAATTTAATTGCCAAAAATATAGGACACATCAAAACGAATTTCCGGGTAGGATTCATCCGATCCGTTAAATTCCTGTAAGTGTGTGCTGAAATCCAATTTAGCCGCTAACTGGGGTGAAGGTCGGAAAATAACACCGATGGTGGGCTTGGTAAATTTACCATCATCGGCTAAACCCGCTTCGTTATCGCCACCAAAATCTTTATTTTGAATGGTTTCTGGGTTTTCGTAAAAATCCCATTGAAAATACGGCTGAATTTGGCCGTGCTGCGTTTGAAAGGAATAACCGGCTCGAAAATACCAAGTGGTGATGTCGTAATCGCCGTTGGTATCCACATTAGCTACGGTATTGGGACCGTTGGGATCAATTAAAAATCGAGCTCGCTGGGCTGCATTAATGCCGGCGTTTTCAACAACAGTAACCACCGACTCTGGATCGCGTGTGGCTTCGTGGGAGGCTTCCCAATAGGCCATTTGTAGGGTTAAATTGTTGAGTTGAAACTGCGCGTAAAGACCAAACACCGAAAAGTCATCGGCGGCCATCCAGGGTAAGACACCCGTATCGGGGGAGCCTTCGCCCACGCTCACATCGGAAGTGGTTTCGCCACCGGATGTATATCCGCTGGTGCCGATAACGTAATCACCCAGGCCCCACTCGTAACGCAAATCGTAGCCGATGGGTAGGTTGTCGTCTTCGGAGGGTCCGCCTTCGCCGTTATCGATAGAAAAACTGTAGCGAAACTCTCCATCACCAATGGGTTTTAATCCGTGTACAATGGCTAGTGTATCGCGCGACAAAATTAAATGATCGCCGTCGAACAGTTCGGGCGGTTCAATGCCAATGTACGTGGGTACGGCATCGAGTATTTCATTGTATAAGCCAAAACGACGATAACTGCGACCCAGGCGGATATTTAATAACGAATTAATGCGGTATTCGCCCCACACGTTGGCTACGGTAACATCCTCGCCGTCTTGACCGTCTAAATTAATAAAAACTTTGCTCTTGTCATCAACCTTGGCTTGCATCATGAGATTAAAAGAGGGAATGGTAATTTCCCGAGGTGCGTCGTTGGTAACAGTTTCGCCATTTTCGATCGACGGTTCGTCAAAGACTTTTTCGACTCGCCAAGACAAGTATCCGTAAATATTCACTTTATCAAATGATTGTGCCTTAACGAGTGACGTGCTTGTTAATGTTATGAGCGTTAACCCTATTGCCGATATTTGAGTACGATTGATCAACATCATAAAGTGCCTTTTGTTGTATAAAGCGGCAGGGAATAAATAAAATATTTAAAATCCAAAACATATATGCATGTTTTTACTGAGTATAGGAGAGGCGGTTGGCGGGTCAATTAACGAGTTATGGTCAATCGTAGTATTAAAAGTTATGTTTAAGAGGAGATGTAATAATACAAAATTCTAGTATATAAAATGAAATGTTAGTAAGCGTGCAGTGATGGCAGACAAGTTAAATTAAATTTATGAAAAAAGTAAAACGAATAATTGGAAATTATTAGAAAATAAATTTAGGAAAGAATAATTGAGGAGAAGGAGAAGGCAAAAGCGAAAACCGGGCCAAAAGGCCCGGTAAAGAAGTTACTGCTGTGCGTACTCGCTGGCAATAACATCTGCCAGTTTTTCACAAGCGGTATAAACCGAAGAGGCGATAAAGGTTCCGGGGATGTGTGGGAAAATAGAAGCATCACAAACGCGTAAGTTGTGAGTGCCGTACACTTCCAAATCGGAGTTTAACACCGCGTAAGGATCGATAGCGCGGCCGATTTTTGCAGTGCCGGTGGCGTGGTGGCCCCAGGCTTCGGCACGCGTGAAGTCAGCGATTTCCTCGTAAGTGTCTACGCTTGGTCCGGGAGTGATTTCATTTAAAACCACACCACGGCTTTGCGCCTCTGCGTTAATTTCGCGAACCATTTTCACACCTTGGTACATGGCAAATAAATCTTTATCGCTGGCATTGTACTCGCCACCTTGCAGCAATGTGTTTAAATCACCGTCTTCGAAATAGTTGTAGGCGATGTTCGGTGTATCGAATGGCGAATCAGATTGCAGCGTTAACACGCCACCACGGTTTTCTGTGTGAGCTAACAAAATTAACCAAGTCCACAAATTGCCCGGTTGTGGGCCAGAGCCGTAACCGTTGTAGTAACCTGTAAAGTTAACAGGGCCACCTAGAATATGTAGGTTTTCTTCGGGCTGGGTAAAATCCGATTTTGTTACCAACGAGAACAACAAACCGTTAGTCGTATAGTAACCTTCCGCTTCACCGGAAACGGCACGACCGGTAAACCAATCCACAATACACTGATTAACGGCAGGGTCACCACTGGCGCAACTGAGTGGCGCTTCAAAGACGCTATCGGATTCGCTAATCACAGGTACTTCGTAGCGATCGTGAAGGTTGCGACCAACACCGCGTAAGTGTTTGCGTACCGGAATATTATGCTGCTTTAGTTGATCGCGAGGACCCACACCGGAGAGCATTAAAATCTGCGGCGTATTGTAGGTACCGGCTGAGATAATCACTTCTTTGGTGGCGTGAATGGTTTCGCGTGGAGTTTGGCTGGCATCCTGCGCATCGCGATCGGCACCGTAGACATTGGTTTGATCGACAAACTCAACACCGGTGGCGCGGCGACATTCGCTGTTGCAATAGTATTCGTCGGTAAACGGGATGTGAATGGGTTCTTCGGCCCACAATACCTTGGTAACGAATGCACCGGTTTTTACGGTTAAATAAGGCTTATTGGTTTCTGGGTTCAGAAAACCATTCGCCTCGCAGCGCGCGCGCAATTCTTCGTTGGTGTATTGTTGTATGGCGGCTACGTCGTGCAAGCAAGCCGCTTCCAAAACCATTTCACGAGCGCCGTTACGCTGGCCAAGTGTTATAGATGTAGGAGTGCTCCAAACACCGTCTTCTGCGTCTACTAGGGCCGCTTGGTTAAGGTCTTGTTGTAATGCTTCCAACGCACTGGCCCCTGCGGGCAAGTTAGCAGCGGGGGCGGTATCAACCGTTGACTCGATGATGGTTTCCACGCGCGGGCCGTGTAGATCGACAATTTTTTGCGGATCGGCAAAACCCCACTCCAGCTTTTCGGCCACCAGATCATAATACTGCTGCATATTATACGCATCCCAGCTGGAGTCGTTGGTTATCAATTCCAATCGCTCCCAGTCACTATTTTTGGGTTGTACGTAAATCATGGCGTTAACCGCGGTAGAGCCACCCAAGGCACTGCCGCGCGGATAAAAAATGCCCTCCGGATAAGGGTGCGATGTTGGGCACTCGCAGTCGCCGCCAGCATTTAATGTACAGCGCTGTAAATCTCCACTCGAATTACTACACATTAGTTTACTGTCACGTTTGGCGTCGGCTTGGTCTTTATAGTGATCGACGTGAAAATTCCAAGACATGTCCGGATCTTCCGAGGCAAGCGCTCCGAGAATGGGTACGGAGTAAGCAGTAATTAATCCTGGATCGATACCGGCTTCCAGCAGTAGAACGGTATGCCCGCGAGCGGCTAAACCCGAAGCCAAGGTGCCGCCGCCAGCACCGGAACCAACAATAATAAATTCGTACTCGTCTTCCGTCTGCCCGTGAGAGACAGAGGAAAAAAACACGTAAACAAAAATTAAAAAAGTTTTAATCAGGTTCTTGCTGAAAAAGGCCATAAAACCCTCCCTAAAAGTAAATAAAGAACACCAACTCCTAATATGCTCTTTGATTAAAATCAAAAAGCTCGAAAGCAAGCCTGGCTAATACAGAATCCAGGAATGGAAGCCGTATTGAGATAAAAAGAAATTAAAAAAGGCGGACAGATAACACTCGCCAAAAAAGCGAGAAAAAGACGGTATCACAATCTGATTGTAAGAATACCTCTACGAAATCACATTATTATCTCTGTACGTAAGCTTTTAATTTTGTTCTTATTGGTACAATTAATGGTCTGTCAGATATGTGGTTAAATGTATGCTTAACATACTAATAGGGAGTGTAAACTTTGTTTAAATAAGATTAACGGTCATTTAAATCTGGTGGCATTTACACTTTTTTGCATTGTAAGTTATTTGTACAAAATAAGAACGCTAAAAACTACAGTTAAAGAAAACTCTGATAAGTGTAATGCTAGAAGATTATGTTCTGGCCAATAATTCTTAAAAGACATTGCCAGCGTCGGTATGCCAGCGTCGGTATGCCAGCGTCGGTATGCCAGCGTCGGTATGCCAGCGTCGGTATATATATCGAGAGTTTACAAAAGTATAAAGTAAGGAAACGTATAGGTATGCAAACGTAGGAGAGCGTATTGGAAGGACGGTAGGGGAAGTTAAGTGGTCATTTATAAAAATGATTCGAGTGTTGTAAAAAAACTAGTAAAACTAAAACCCAAATAATGATTGGGTAGCAACTAATAAGTCAAAATAAATCGAGACGAAAACCACTGAGTTGCTAACTAAAATCGTTGGCTTTACTGACTAGCTGACTCTTTAAACTCAATCGGGTTTTCCAGTTTTTTAACCAGTTCTTCACACAACTTTTTTAGCTCGATGGCTTTTTTTAAGTCAGTATGTATCGAACAGGCCATGACTTCCGGAATTTTTTCAGCTTCGTGACGTAAAGCCTGGCCTTTTTCGGTTAAAACGATTTTTTTCTGGCGTTCGTCCTGCTCAGAGACATCACGATTTAACAGGCCCTGGTTTTGCAGGCGTTTTAAAATAGGCGTGAGTGTGCCAGAGTCTAACCGTGTGTGTTGGCTTAATGCCTTCACACTAACGCCATCTCGCTCCCATAAACTGAGCATAACCAGATACTGGGGATAGGTTAACCCCAGAGGCTCCAGTAGTGGCCGGTAGGCTCTAATCAAAGCGTTACTGGCCGAATACAGAGAGTGGCACACCTGTAGATCCAGTTTAAGCATTGACATCGTTTCGCCTCTTCGTGCAAGTAATTGCGGAATTTTAGCGCATTTTGCTAGGAATTGGTTTGACGATGCAAGTACATTATTATATTGTGCGCTAACGTTTTGTCAACAATATAAATAGGTGATTTATGATTCCGTTCGCGCGCTTATTAAAAGTGGCCGCTTTAGCCGTAGGATTAAGTGCCGTGCTTGCTCATGCTGAAGAGCAGCCCGCACCTTTGGAGATATCGGACAGCAGCTTCACCTGTCTAACCGATATGACGCCAGTTCGAGGTTTTTTCGTTGATAACCTATTGGGCGACCTCGAAGCCACCCAAGCGGTAGCCAACTCAGAAGACGGTGGTACCTACCCAGTGGGCTCTGTGGTTCAGTTGATTCCTGGCGAGGTAATGGTCAAGCACCCCGAGGGCACTCACCCAACCACCAACGATTGGGAGTTTATTGAGCTGCAGGTATCCAAAGAGGGCTCAACCATCGCCAAACGCGGCTTTGAAGAAGTTAACAACAAGTTTGGCTTAAACTGTTTTGATTGCCACGCAAAAGCTGAAGCCAAATGGGATTTGATTTGCGAAACCGGCCACGGATGCGATCCGCTACCCCTAACTCGCCCGATGATTGACGTGATTCAAAAAGTGGATCCGCGCTGTGAGCCGCAGCCACTAACCGACGAAGAAAAAGCCATTGCTGCTCAATTAAAGCAAATGTTTAGCAAGTAATTCTAATGGCCACAGTAAGCCTCATTACAAAAAGTTGCTGTACAAACTTTTTTAATAGAGCGCTGTGGCCGTTTTCAATTTGTCGGTGTTATTGTCTTCCTATTTCTCCTCCGCTTGCCAAGCTTCGATAATTTCATTCGCCGCTCGAAACGCTTCGATCGCCGCCGGCATTCCGCAGTACACCGATGCATGCAGTAACACTTCTTGAATTTCCTCAATACTACAGCCGTTGCGTAACGCACCTCGAACATGGCCTTTCAATTCGTTGGGCGCTTTTAACGCCGTTAGCATGGCGAGTGTAATAAGGCTGCGAGTAGTTTTGGGCAGTCCATCGCGACTCCAGGTTTCGCCCCAGGCATTGGCGGTAACCAATTCTTGCATAGGGCGGGTAAAGTCCGTGGTGTTTTCAAAAGCTTTATCAACAAAACTGTCGCCCATAACTGCACGTCGTGTGGCCAGGCCTTTATCAAATTGATCACTGTTCATCGTGTTATTCCTACTGATTAGAGTTAATAAGAAGAGTGCTTTAGCAATTATCCTAATCGAAAAATACGCCATCGCAAAATAACGCGTGCCCGACAGCGTTAGGCAGAAAGCATTCAGTATGATTTTTAAAATCCAAAATTGTCATAAAAACTTAGTTGACAGAGTTGTCGTCAAGCGTAAAATGCGCACCATCTTTTCAACCATCAACACAGGAGCACTCAATTAATGTTCAATAAAGGCAGCCAATTTAACTAACACCTTTCGAGTGCTTTTCTCGGAGGGTTAAATACCTTCCGAGTCAGAAAACCCTGACCGGAATATCCAGTTGGGGTTTTTTTATGCCTATCGATTAGGTAATCCCCAGCCCAAAACTTTTTAAATGCCTGAAATACGGCAGGGGATCGTTATGCCTGTAAAAATGGTATTAAACAAAAATGCCCGAAACGGTGTTAAACCCGTAAAAATTTATACGCGCAATGTCGATAACATCGCGCTAACGCAACTGAAAAATTTATCGCAATTGCCGTTTATTCATTCCCATGTGGCGGCCATGCCGGATGTGCATGCGGGTATTGGTGCGACGGTGGGTTCGGTGATTCCAACCATTAACGCCATTATTCCCGCGGCGGTGGGTGTGGATATTGGTTGCGGCATGATGGCAGTACAGTTATCGATTAAATCCACGCAGTTGCCGGATAGCTTAACAGCAATGCGTGCAGCCATTGAGCGTGCGGTGCCGGTGGGTTTAGCCGCACATAAAACAGTATCGATTCGCCAGAGTGCGTGTAAAAAACTCGAACAGCGTGTTGATCAGCTATTCGAACGCCACCCAACATTGCTCAAAATGCAAAAACAGCCCAGGCAACTGTGGGCCAAACAAATGGCCACGCTGGGTTCGGGTAACCACTTTATTGAAGTGTGCATCGATGAAAGCAAATACGTTTGGGTGATGTTGCACAGTGGCAGCCGGGGTATTGGCAATAGTATTGGTCGTTACTTTATTCAACAGGCAAAGAAAGACATGCAAGGTCATATGCATAATTTGCCGGATAAAGATTTAGCGTATTTTCCAGAAGGTAGCCAACACTTCGACGATTACATTAATGCCGTTGACTTTGCTCAGGAATACGCTCGTATAAACCGGGAAGAAATGATGAAACTCGTGTTGCGCGCGATAGAGCCTTTTTTACCAGGATTTATTCTGCAAAAAGAGGCGATTAATTGCCACCATAACTACGTAAGCCAAGAGCGACATTTCGGCGAAAAGGTGTACGTTACACGCAAAGGTGCAATTAATGCCGCCATTAACACGCTGGGAATTATTCCCGGTAGTATGGGTGCTAAATCGTACATTGTGCGTGGCAAGGGCAATGAGGAGTCTTTTTGCTCGTGTTCGCACGGTGCTGGGCGAGCGATGAGTCGTTCGTCTGCGAAGCGGCAATTTAATCGCAACGATTTAATCGAGCAAACCAAAGGTGTGGAATGTCGCAAAGACAACCGGGTTATTGATGAGATTCCCGCTGCCTATAAAGACATCGACGAAGTAATGAATAATCAAACCGATTTGGTTGAAATAGAACATACTTTAAAGCAAGTACTTTGTGTAAAGGGGTAAAACAATGAAATTTTATTTAAATCGATGGGTTCGACTATCGCAGCCAGGAGGTAGTCGGAATTGGCGGTACTTAAAGGAAAAATTACTGAGATATTTTTATCCATTTAACAGGTTGTTGCATCATGGAAGCGCAATTATTAAACGAGGTGCTGGCGTGCTTATGCGGTGAGCGAACGGTTTTTCACTATTATCCCGATCAATACGCTGTTTATCTGCTTAGCCGTCAGCTCGAAAAACGCAATGGTTTACCCATTCGCGAGATAAAACAAAGCCAATGGTCTGGGCTACTTAAACGCCCCGCATTGGCGGATGTGGTTGCCCATTGTGGCGATGGAAAACTATACCACCAGGATTTAACCGATCTCTGGTTGGCCGAGCCGGAACCCTTTGTATTAACGCTGGATTCTTGGGGCAGTGCAAAAAACTGGTCGTGGGATCAAACCTCTCGCCCCGGTAAAAACATTGTTTTGCAACTGAATTTATCCGCAAAGTGGAGTCGCCGATTTAAAGCGGCCACAAAAGAAATTGCCAACGAGTTTTTGGGGTATTTGCACCCGCACAGTAGTCAAAGGCCGGCAACCTTAGCCTGGGCGCGCATGGACATCGATTTCGATACCAACGAAGTACTAATTGAAGAAATTCAAACCGACTTAGTGCGAGAGGTAATCGAGCTGCAACAAAGGGCGCTAGACGTTTTAAGGTACGGCTACGATAGCTTTTGGTGTGCGGGGCACAGTTTGCCCGTTAGACCCTTCTTAGAATTTGCTGAAGAGTTTTTAAGGCAATTTAAAAAGACCTGGCAAGAGGCCATGCTAACCGCAGCGCTGCATTTTGCCTTTGATGAGCTAGGTATTGCCACTGTGTACTACCACAGTTTTAATACCGGTAATCAGCTTAAAAATATCCAGTGGCGCAAGCCACCCAAATCGCTGTACACCGAATTGCCAAGGAAGTTTTGTTTTCAAAAAACGCACGAGGCACCTAAGTTGCTGCAGCAGGAAAAACGTATTAAACGCAAACTTAAAAAAATGGAGGATAAGCAATGGTTTTATTTAGAAGCCTAACGGCATTTAGTGCGATGTTAATCAAGGTACAGGTTTGTAATTAAAAAAGGAGAAAAAATGGCTAAAAGAAACAAACCCAGAAACTTTCACGCCTGCCACCCGATAATGCGCAAGGGTGGCGTACACGAAAAATCCAAAAGCGCCAAGCGCGCGGCGGCCAAGCGAGAAACTCACCGCAAGGTGGGGGAGTGGCTTGGCCGCTCGATCTACGGGCACCGAATATATTAAGTTCAGTCGCAGAAAAATACCTCCCCAAAGAGTTGTTCGCAAACTATACGGTATTTTTAGTGGGTAACTTATAAGGCCTTAGTTTTGTTATTACACCGCATTTACGTTAATACCCTCCCTATATCCGTTCAATCGCGCCCCAAAGCTTGAGCTACACTAAAGTAATTCGATTTACTTGAATATTACGGCTAACTTGGTATCCAACTTAAGCAAATAGATCAGCACATGCTAATACCCCCAATTCCTAATAACGAAGCGGAGCGGCTCAATGCCTTGCTCGATACCGGTCTGTTGGACTCCTTACCAGAGGAACGCTTCGATCGCTTAACGCGCCTGGCGCAAAAAACCTTTAATGTGAAGTACGCGCTGGTATCCCTGGTGGATAGCGATCGTCAGTGGTTTAAATCGCGCCAGGGCTTGGATGCTTGTCAAACGGGCCGGGATATCAGCTTTTGTGGTCACGCTATTTTGGGGGAGTCCATATTCGAGGTCCCAAACGCCTGCGAGGATACCCGCTTTGCCGATAACCCCCTGGTCATCGGCCCACCACACATTCGATTTTACGCCGGTGCCCCGGTGCACGCCGAGGACGGCCAGAGTATTGGTACGCTGTGTTTGATCGATGACCAACCGCGCTGGTTAACCGAGAAGGAAAAACACATATTACGTGATCTGGCCGATTGCGTGAGTGAAGAAATCTCCTCCCACGTGGAAAAATCCCTGCGCGAAGAGCGTGAGCTTTTCTCAAGCGGGCCGGTTTTTACCATCGTTAGATCGCCAACAACGGGCTGGCCCGTTAAATACGTCTCGGCTAACGTCGCGGATATTTTAGGATACACGCCGTCGGAGGTTTGCGGAGATGAATTTCTATACTCGCAAATTATTTATCCAGAGGATGCCCCGCGCGTTACCCAGCAGGTGGCCGACTGTTGCGCTCGCGGCGTTAACGCCTGCGAGCAATCTTATCGCTTGCGTTTAAAATCCGGTGAATACCGCTGGTTTTACGATTTCAGTCGTATTGTGCGCAACGCGCGCGGCGAGGTGGAAACTATTCGCGGCTATTTGTTCGATCAAACCGAACAGCGGGAGAACGAAAACGCTCTGCTCCGGGAGCGCAGCCGATTGGCCGATATTATCGAAGGCACGCGCATTGGCACCTGGGAATGGAATGTACAAACCGGCGAAACGGTGTTTAACGAGCGCTGGGCGAAGATTGTTGGCTACACGCTGGAGGAGCTAGAACCCACAAGCATCGAAACCTGGATGAATTTGGCGCACCCCGATGATTTGGAGCAATCCAGCGCGGCGCTGGAGAAATGTTTTACCCGCGAGAGCGACTATTACGACATCGAAGCGCGCATGCGCCACAAAGATGGCCACTGGGTGTGGGTGCACGATCGAGGCAAAGTGGTGGCATGGACGGAAGACGGCAGCCCGTTGTTGATGTCGGGCACGCACGCCGAAATTACAGAAAAGAAGCAAGCGGAAGAGGCAATTGCTCAGTATGCAGATTTTCAAAGAGTAATTTTTGAAAACATACCAGCAATAATGTTTGTAAAGGACGAAAATTTTAGAATCATCGAGTGTAATAGCCAGTTTTTATCGGTTTATCCTGAATCTATGCGCGATAAAGTTATTGGCCGAACAACTGTGGAAGAATACGATGAACGCGAGGCAGAAGAATTTCTGCGTGAGGACCGTAAAGCGTTTGCCGAGGGTTATTCCGAAACAGAAGAAAGTATTCTATTCCCCACGGGTGAACGTCGCACCTTATGGACGAAAAAAATTCGCTTTAAGAATTCTGACGGCGTACCGTTTATTTTAGGTGTATCAACAGACATCACTGAGCGTATACAACAAGAGGCTCAAAAAGAAGAGTTAAGAACCCGTTTAAGTTTAGCAACGAATGCCGCCGGTGTGGGCATTTGGGTTTACGATGTTGTTAACAATCAACTCGACTGGGACGATCACATGTTTCGTCTCTACGGCGTGAATGCACGGAGTTTTTCGGGCGCATACGATGCCTGGAGCAATGGTTTACATCCCGATGACAAAGCCCTGAGTGAACAGGCATTGCAAGATGCGCTAGAGGGTAAACGTGAGTTTGATATAGTCTTTCGTGTTGTGTGGCCGAATGGCGAAGTGCGCCACATTCAAGCGGCCGCACACATCGAACGCGACGCCGATGGCAAACCCCTGCGAATGATCGGCACCAACTGGGATATCACCGAAGAAAAACAAACCCAAGCGAGTTTAAAGCGAGCTAAGCTACAAGCGGAAGTCGCCACGCGTGCCAAGAGCGATTTTCTCGCCAATATGAGCCACGAAATTCGCACACCCATTAACGGCGTATTGGGTATGATCAATCTTGCACTAAAAAACACGCGCGAAAAAGACCAAGTTCGTCGCTTACAACTGGCCTCGCAAAGTGCCACCAGTTTGCTCACAATTATTAATGATATTTTGGATTTTTCAAAAATCGAGGCCGGTCATCTCGACGTAGAATCCATAGAATTTAATTTGCCCAATTTGTTAAGCGAGTTAGTGGAGTCGCATGCACCTACGGCACACACCAAGGGGTTAAGAGTACTCTTGGATGCTGTGGCGGTTAATCACCAATGGGTAAAAGGCGATCCCCATCGGATAAAACAAATTGTTAATAATTTGTTGAGTAACGCCATTAAATTTACCGACCATGGCGAAATTTTTGTGCGCGCCGAATTAGTGGCCGAGCAAAGTCGGTGGCGGCTTAACTGCAGCGTACAAGACAGCGGTATGGGTATAAAAGCCAGTAAAATTGCCCAATTGTTTGATCCTTTTACGCAAGCCGACAGTTCTACCACGCGCAATTTTGGCGGCACGGGCTTAGGGTTGTCCATTGTAAAAAAATTGTGCGAATTAATGGGGGGAAGCATCGCCGCCACCAGTGAAATCGGCAAAGGCAGTTGTTTCTCATTTAATATCCAACTCGACCAGGCCGAGGCTCGCGATAATGTACTTTTACCAAAGGCGGATAAAAATCTAAACATTTTAGTCCTCGAGCCTTGTCAGTACGAACGCGATATTATTGTGCGTCAACTGAATGCCTGGCAGCAGCACGTTGAAGTGGCGAGCAATTGGCAACAGGCACGTGCATTCCACGACGGTTTTGATGTGGCATTTGTGGCGGAATCTTTGTTCTCGGCTGCGCCGTCATCCATTGGGGCCCAATTACATCAAATTAACAATTCACAAATTCCCGCATTAAATAACTCACACATTGTGGTAATGGCTAACAGTTTAGAAAGTTCTGGCCAACTCAATTTACAGTCGCTCGGGGCTGGTGATTGTTTTCCAAAGCCGGCAACGCCCTCCGATTTGCTGGATGCGTTGGTTACTTGTTGTTCCGATCTAAACCAGAATCAATCCACTGCTCGATCAGCCTCCAGTGAGCACACTGTCTATTCCGGTGGCCGCGTGTTATTGGTGGAAGACAACCTTATTAATCAGGAGGTGGCCAGCGCCTTATTGGAAGAGCATGGCTTAGAAGTCATTACTGCCGAAAACGGGCTAGAAGCCATTAAGGTATTGCAGCAAAACACAGGCAAAACCAGTAAACACATCGATTTAGTGTTTATGGATTGTCAAATGCCAGAGATGGACGGTTACCAAGCCACACGGGCCATACGAGAGGGGCAAGCGGGTGACCAGTATCAGCAGATAACCATCATCGCGTTAACGGCCAATGCTATGAAAGGCGATGCCGAAAAATGCATAAACGCAGGTATGAATAGTCATCTGGCCAAACCGATTGAGGAGGCGGAGCTTATTAAGCAACTGCAAACCTACCTGGGCGATAAGAAAACAAATCAAGAAACCTCGCTGCCCCAAGGGCAAGCCGCGTCAAATTTAACCGTATGGAACCAAGAGATTTTAAAGGTAAGAGTAAAAGGCAAAGAGGAGCGGATACAAAAATTTATTGGGCTGTTCGTTGCCGAGCAAGAGCAGCGTTTCGAAAAATTAAAACAATTGCAAAAAGAGCCGGATATGGAACAAATTCGGCAATTTGCCCACTACTTAAAAGGTAGTGCAACCAGTTTGGCGTGCGAGCAACTTGCAGACATTACCACGCAAACCGAGCAAGCCGCACTGCAGAATAACCAAAAAATTATTCCCGACCTTTTACAGCAACTGGAATTGGCTATTGAGCAAGTGCATGACGAATTCAATCGGTATCTAAAGCTGCAAGCTCAAAAAAATAGCCCCGATGTGGGTGCGCTTTAAAAGCATTAAGCTGTTATTGCCAGTCGCGGTTGTGATTGCGAGCAATTTTATCGGCAATAGCCTCACTTAAATCCATATCGTATACATTGGCAAGTTGTGCCGCGTACAATATTACATCGGCCAATTCGTCGGCTACTGCGTGTTTGGGAGGGTTGTTTTGCCATTGGAAGCATTCCAGAAGCTCCGCCGATTCAATACAAATGGATTTGGCCATGTTAATTGCCGTTTGTGGTTTATTGCTGCTGTTATCGTACCAACCTTTCATGCGAACAAACTCATCCATGGCCTGTTGGATTTCGTTAATCGACATAATTCCTCCTCCCGTCAATAAAATAGCGCGTAAATTAATGTGTTACTTGCGTAGATTTTGCTAATCAGCGTGTACTCTATATTAAGCGAAAAACGTTATCTGATATACGCGCTTAGAGCAAATCCACTACGACGGGCAAAACTGTGCCAACGCGGCCTAGCCTCAGAGGCATGTACTCGGTGCTTGCTTTTTGGCCACCTGCCGTAAATCCGCTAAACAAGTATGGGTGGGATCAAAAAAAGAGCTGTTTTCGAGTTGTTGTGCCAAGTGATTGCCAAATGCACGAGCGCGGTTTTGAGGTGATATTGCCAGGGTCGTTAGTCGCAAAACACGAAATCCCTCACCGATCGATGTAGGCAACCAGGCGCCGTTAAATTCTTTACAGCGAGGAGAGTGGATAGGGACTGTAGAGTAGTAAGTTCCTAGTAGGCTGCCTGGTGGAATTATCACACGGTTAATTTTTACGCTTTGCAATGTAATGCACGAGTGTGAATCACCTAGGTTGATTTTTTCGATAAGCAGAGGTTTATGGTGTTCGTCGGTGATAATATTAACCACGCTTTGCCGGCGTTGATAGCCACCCCCAATTTCCAGAAAATAACGTTCGGCTTCCGGACAGGTGCCAATATTCAATTTTTCTTTATAAAGTGGCAAGGCGGGACAATCAATAGCGTCGGTTACGTGCCCGAGAATGGACAGGATTAAGTTGATAATTAGTCGGCTTTCTTCCAAGTGAACCAACAGCGGTAAGTTGATTAAGCTTTGTATTTGCTTCGCGTTAATCGCAATATTAGGGGTTGGATTGTTATTTTCTGGGGAGGAACTGGATTTTAGCGTAGCCGTGTTTGCTAAAAAATTACGCTGACCAGCTTCAGAAAAAATGACTAAATCTCGGTTTTTACACAAGCCGCGTGGCTGGTTAATAAGGTTGGCCAAATATCGGCTGGCTTGCGTAAATCCGCACCCGCGCCGTGGCCTTTGATGTTCGGGGTTTTCGTTAAGCATACCTGTTAACGTTTTATTCAGTGGTAAGCCAATGGACTGAAATGCTTCCACGGTTTCATGAATTTTAGGCGATTGTAAACCGTAAGCGGGTAACATGAATTTGTCTCCGCCAAATAAAAAAAGATGGAAGGTTTTCGGCAGAGGAGTAAAATCCCCTGCCGAGTGTGTAATAGAAAAGTGCGCGCTTTACGCGGCTAAATCAACCTTCTTCTCAAACTCTCGAAGGCTAACGCGTGCCATGGCTAAGTTGGCTTGACTGCGGTTTAGGGCCAAATAAATAAACACGCCTTCATTGGTTTCGAGCGGGCGAATTAAATGATAATGCTTGCCCAGCGTGATTAGAATATCTTCAATCCTATCTCTTAGTTGCAGGCTTGCCATGGTTTTGCGTTTGGCTCGTACCACCTCACAGTTGCCGGCGGCAGCCACTTCGAGATCTAAAAAGGAACCGCCACCCAATGTGCCCAGGCACAAGCCACTCTCGGAGTCTACGATTGCTGCGCCGATAAAACCGTCGATGCTCTGCAGTGAATCAAGATTAATTGCCATTGTATACGTCCTCAAATTAAGGTTTAGTTTAAAAAGCCTGCGGAAGCTCTAAACCAATATGAGTTTCCTTAGCTAGTGTCGCTTTTGATCGAGTTAAAAGTTAACCCGTGTTTGTGAAAAAACTCGTAAATTAGTGCGTGGCCTGTTGTACAGACGGCTGTTTTATTTGATTCGCTAAACCATTAATGAGTAACCTTAGGCTTGCTATATTCATACTTTGATCAGCCGACATCGCCAACACATAATCTTTACCATTTAGATCAACCGCCACAAAGCAAACGTTGCCTTGGTCGGCTTCGATAAATGTACTTTTAAAGGCTTTGGATAAAATTTGGTGTGCCACTGCTTTACTCACCGAATGCAACGTACTTGCCGCGGCGGCCATGGTGTCGAGCTCAAATTCATGCTTACTTTTTATAAAGCTGTAGACAGGAAAGCCATCGGCAGTGGCGAGTGAAATAACTTCGATGGCGTCGTCGCGCTGGGCATAATTGTTAAATAATCGAGCCAACTCCTGCAAAAAAATGGAATCGTTATCCATTTGTACCTAATCCTTCTTCAATGGCGTCGTAATGGTAATAGTCTGTGCTATCTTCTTCGTACTGATTGAGCGAGTAGAACAGTTCAAGCAGCATTAATGACGATTCTATTTCTCTTGGGTCCACCGGAATAATCGGCGAATAGAGATTGTGTTCTAGTAAAATGTTTTCGACCTCTAGCGAGAGAGCTTCTAGTGCATCTGGTTGCGCTGATTCTGAATGGCTAATACCAATAACAATGGGTAATTGGTTTTCCGAAGGCTCGTAAAAATCTAAAATCGTGTGCAGGCTCTCGCAGTTAAGTTGCTCGCCAAATTTTACTAATAGTAATAAACCCCATAAGCCATCTCGAACCATCTCCCACAGCATTGAAAATCGTTTCTGACCCGGTAAACCGTAGAGCCCGAGAGCAACCTCATCTGCCAGTGTGAGTCGACCGTAATCAATACCGACCGTGGTATATTCTTTGCCAATATCGACTGTGGATTTGGCCTCGGTGGCAAATGGGGAGATTTCGCTGATCACTTTAATTAGCTCAGTTTTACCAGCACCAACTTCGCCGACTATTGCCAGTTTTTTGTATATGGGTTCCATCTTGGCCTTCGTTGTTTAGCGTCTTGCTGCGGATAAAAAATTGCGTAAAACCGTACCAAACCTGTCGTTCGTAGGTGGTTTGGGGGGGCTCGATAAACCTCCGCTAATACCTATAAGTTGAGGTTTTACCGCACTGCTGTGTTTTTTAAGTATGCCCAGTTGATGAAGATCGTTTAAATGTTTATTTAATGCAGATTCCGATGTCACTATGTTGGCTTTTAATAAATCATCAAAGCGATGGGGTTTGCCCACCAGGCGAGCGCAAACTTTTATTAATTCTGGGCATAATTTTATTTTACCCGGCTTAGGCCAAGCGCTAAGTGATACAACACTATTGCTGAACGAGGTAATTGTTTCGCCTGGTTTGCTCAGTTGTATCTTTACAGGCGGGGTTGCACAAGAGTTATTGTGCGCCCCAAATGTATGATCGGCTGAAATAAAATCCGCTTGTAAAAAGACGTCTAGTCGTTGTTCGTCTATTTTGGATTTCAAATCGACATTGTTGCTGAGTAGGCGATGTATTTTGTCGTAAATTTTGTTGTGGCTCTCAGCGCCATCTCTGTTTAACTTAATGCACAAACTCGAAAACCCCAATCGATCAATTGGCTCGTTCAGTATTAAGCTAAAATCTTTAAGCCTTGGGTCTTGCCTGACTTTAAATATTATATTGCCCAGGTAGTTGGACTCGCCCTCAACAATCATCAATAAATAGCAGTGGTCGACTACCACGGCACCGGTTATCTGGTTGTTGTGATTGAAGCTACGAATCGTATTAAATACTTCGATAACCTGTGAGGATGTATCCGAAGAGTCAGATTGGATCGTACAAAGGCAGGCTACTCGTTTCATAACTGTTACAACGTTAATTGAAGGTGTTGGCGCTGAGGGAAAAGATAGCGCTCGATCCAATAGTTACAATATAAATGAAAAAGTAGTTAAAAGAAGGTCTCTCTCAATACCAATTTTTTTTGATTTAAATCAAAGTTCTAACTTTAGTGAATGAGGCGAAAAACTATCAAATAAAATTTCTTTTGAACGATTTTCAACTGGCAATAAACAATGGTTGATTATGAAAATAATTTTTAAGTGCGCCGTATAAAATGGAGCTTTATTGGTTGTTGGATGATTGGTGTGCCAAAGCAATTACTTTTTATATGTTAAAGAATGGTTGTTAGAGCAAAGGGGTAGCTAGGAAATATTAGTGTTGTATTGATTTTGATTGTGTTGCGTATCTTGGAGTGAACTTAAGAATGTGAACCGGTTTTATTTTTTGTAGTAAATCGCCATAAGTGCAGCGGAGAGATAAAAAATTATTCTAGACTGTTTTGTTAAATCGATAGCCGTTAAATTAAAACACCAATTTTTTGCTATGGTTTTGATGGATTTGTTTCTTTTTTATGATTTAAAGTGCTTAGCCGGCAGCGTTGTAAACGTACACGCAGTTTGGTGGGTTATTTGAATAGTCTATAGATTAGTTGGGCAATAGATTAAATGATCAATAGTTTAGATGACCAATAGATTTGAAGGCCAAAAGATAGGTAATCGATAGATAATAGATAACCTGCTGTCCCTAGAGCATAAAATTATTTTGTTAGCGCATCGGCACCGCGCAACATGGCGTCGATTAATTCTCGGGCGTTAAACTTAGTAAGTGCTTCGTCTGCGCCCACTTGGTGCGCTTGGCTCACACTAATTTCACTGGACAGCGACGTGTGCAAGATAATGTAGGCGCGCACCAACTCTGGATTATCGCGTACGGCAAAGGCCAGTTCGTAACCATCAAGCCCGGGCATTTCTATATCGCTGACTAATATATCCACCGGCCGGCCTTTTTGGGCTTGCTCATTCATATAGTCGAGCCCCAATTGACCGTTGCCCGTAAAAAAGTAGGGCACATTAATGTAGTCGAGTGCATCGCTCAGTTGTTTTCGCGCTGCCCGCGAATCGTCGACGAGTAAAATATGGAGCGGTTTTAGTTTTTCGCGCTGTACGTCGGTTACGGGTGCGGTTGCTCTTTTTTGGTCGAGGGGAAACAAACGCGACATGATAATTTCCACATCCAACAATTGAATAATTTGCTCGCCGTCTTTTACTAAACCCGTAATAAAAGTATGTGTACCGAGTGAGCTATCCGGCTGGCTTATATCGCGCCAGTTTATGTTAATGATGCGCTCGATACTGCGCACCATAAAGCCCACTACTTGCCGCTGTACATCTGAGACAATAATAAAACACTGAGCCCGCTCCCCAAGAGGCACAGGGCGCTTACCCAGAGCATGGCTGAGATCGATAACGCTGATGGTGGTACCCCGAAAGTTAAGTGCGCCCAATACGCTGGCACCTTGGTGGAGAATGGGGGTTACATGGCCATAGGGGATAATCTCACGAATTTTAAGTGTACCCAGGCCAAATACCTGGCGGCCAGCGAGGCGGAACAACAGAACACCTTGCGCGTGTTCGGCCTTGTGGGTGGGCATTTTGTGCTTCCGTTTTGACAGTTGTTGATGAGTTTTCGGCGGCTTGTGGGATAACTATAGCTGGAATCGGGGATTGTTGACTATGAAATTGATTTATTGAGATAGTTGGGGCGGTCTAGATTTCGGTTAACTTACAACATCTATTGCGTTTGCGTGAAAATAAACAGTACGAAAATAAATGGTTGCATTTGCTCTCATTGATCTTTAGCTTTTCTTTATCGAATATTTTCTATCTTGAAATAGTTAATCCTGTCTGTTTTAAAGGCGCTTTCTACTGTCAGTCAATACGCTTATTTGGTATTGGCGGCAAATAATTCCGCGTACTCAAGCTTTTCGCCTTTACAATTTTTTTGCGTATGATGCGTACCTTTGTATGGTTGATGCCAGTGCTGGCAGACGTATTACCTAAATGGGCGGCCTCTTGAGGCTTGGTGTAAGGCGCAAAATTTATCGATAATTTCTTGCTCTTCCATTCATATTGCCTTTCCTATATCAAAAACGCCCGCATTGGGCCAAAGTCGGGCGTTTTTACAGCAAAGCGAATGAAGATTTGGGAAAGAGGATTTTGGATTACGACAACAACTGATAATCCTGCGTAACGAGGTTTTCTGTAATGACGATGCCAGTGAGATTGTTTTCTTCAACGATTGCCTTGAATTGATCTTGGCAAAAAAACCTTAAATCGGGTTCGGTAATATTAAAAATCTCAGGTAATGTTTGGTCCTTGCTAAACGTGAGTATGGCGGGTTCATCAAGGTCATGCGCGACCAGCATGAGGGTTTCTTCATCAGATATTTGATCGATGGCGGACTGCATTGGCGTGACCAGATCAACCAAAGTCCATTCCTGCCCGTCTAGGGTGTATGTAAGTTGTTCTGCGTGTTCTGGCAAAATACTCGATAAGGCAGACATGGCTTTTTCGCTAAATACTAACTTATCGGAGAGTATCGTAATATCCGGCACAGGGAGGCCGTCATCATCGTGCCATTCTAAATCCAGCTTATCGTAAATCAGTGACATAGAGCGAGGGTTAAGATCGAGCTTTCTTGCCTCCATTCTTCGGTTGTGAAGATGAATGCGGCATTGTTCTGTGAAATTCAGAGATCGGAAATCAAAGTAAGCCTTTAATACCTGATAAATCATGCGGGATCGACTAACCGATAATCCAAGGTCACAAGGTTTTCTGTAATAACGATGCCCTTTAAATCATTGCGAGTCACAGCTTCTTTAAATTTGTCCTGGCAAAAATACCGCAGATCAGGGTTCTCCAAAAAAAACAATTGATCCGCCACTGCATCCTCTTGAAACTGAATATATGCATCAGGGTCTTCTTCATAGGATTGGCTTGTTAATTGCTCTTCATCGGATATAGATTCTATTAAATTTTCTGAAGATTTTATCAAATCAATAATGCTCCACTGTTCATTATCCAAAGTAAATGGAACAATATCAGCGTGAGCTGGGATCAATTTAGACAAGGCCAACATAGCTTTGGGACTAAATACTAAATAACCTTCTAGCTTTGTAATGTCTGGTACAGCACGCTCTGGCTGATCATACCACTCAACCTCTAAATTCTTAAAAATTAAGTTTGCTGTCGGCGGTAACTCTAAGTTACGGGCTTCTTTTATCCTTTCAGCTAGTTTAATTCGACAGGCTTCTGTAATTAATAAAGTTTTGTATTCAAAAACTGCATCGACTATTTGGTAAATCATTTTTGGCCTTCCGCCTTTAACACTAGCCCTGCGACAATACCGGATTGCAGCTTCGCCCGCGCTGATTTAAGTTTTGCTCTAAACTGTGTATCGGTTAGCATGGCTGCTCTTGGGATAGCAATATTGGCCAGCCAATCGTAATAGCGCATAGTGTGAATTCTTCGGTGTGGGATTGCTTTGGGATATTGGGTTCCTACGGCATCTTTGTGGCTCTTAGGCAGCCAGCAACCGTTATCTGTATCATCGATACGTATCTTTTTCAGAGCCATTTCCACCCGTAAAGACGCTGCCCTCTGGTCCAGTCCGCTAATAATGGCATGAGCTTCAAATCCACTGCCTGGCTTGTGCATTCCTTCCTGAGCCATATACCGACCAAGTCTTTTGCTTTTGTGCTTTTCACCGCGCAACGCGCCATAGGACATTTGTTGTGCTTCCAGCTTGTACTGGATAGAGCTAAGCACCCGCGTGTAGTTCTTTTTTACACGCTTAAATTCTTGAATTTCCTGCTGGCTTTTACCACTTAAATCAGCCCGTGAGATACGTTCATATTCTTGTTCTAAAACGGTTTTAGGTGGTATCACAATGCTCATCCTTCAGTGATTAGATTAGGAGATAGGCAGTATAAAAAGACGAGCATTAATGGGTGTACTACTGGGAACTCAAGGCGTGACCCACTTCACGGGAAAGAATAAAATTCCTTAAACCGATAATTTCTAGGAATAAAAATATCGGATAAAGCAAACTTCTCGATGCAAAACCTACTAATAAATAAATCATTTTTTATCGTTGATACGCGGTCCAACCGGCGGGAGGTTGGTCTTGATGAAATCATCATGGGGTTTTTAGGGGTAGCTCGAAGGCTCCCTTAACTGGTGATCAAACGAACCAAAGCGTTTGTGCATGGTTCGGTGCCGGTGGAGAGGCCATATCTCCAAGCCCGGCTGGATGGGTTCAAAGGGAGAGCCAAAGCACCGTTTGCGCGTAACGATAAGATTGAGGAATGGATGAAGAAGGGTCGTGCTCAGAGTTACATCTGAGATTGGTTCATGTTGGTTCAGTCTGAGAACTGTGTATCGAACCAGATTAGGCTTGTGTCTGTGGCTTAGTGCTTAGGGGATTGTGAGGGTTTTTGCAGTTGGAAACGGACTTAAAATCCGTTTCTAAGTGTTGCCAAATAGGATTCGGTTTTTCGCTGTATTGAACCGGAATTTTCGCTTTATAAATCAATACGTTATCTGATTATTTGGCTTAAAAAAGAAAGATGGTGCCCAGAGGCGGAATCGAACCACCGACACGGGGATTTTCAATCCCCTGCTCTACCGACTGAGCTATCTGGGCGTATTGGGTTTGGGCCTGTGGCCGCAAGAGGCGCGTATTAAACCCGTTGCGGCTTGGTGAGTCAAGGGTCTGGGCGATAAATATCTTGCAAAATCAGTCGCTTGAATTTTGTTCGCCGTTCGAGTCGGTGGGAGGTACGTAGCCTTCTACGGTGTCGGTTTGCTCGCCGGCGAAGAATTTGTCCATCTGCTCGTTGAGGTAGGCGCGGGCGGTGAGGTCCATCATGTTGAGTTGGCGTTCATTGATGAGCATGGTTTGGTATTGCATCCAGTCGTTCCAGGCCTGTTTGGAGATGTTGTCGTACAGATCTTGGCCTTTTTCGCCGGGGTAGGGCGGGCGGTCGAGTCCTTCCAGTTCTTTTTGATAGCGGCGACAAAATACGGTGCGGCTCATGGTCAGTCCTCGGGTTGGTCATGCGGATTTAGTGCTCGGCTGGCATTATAACGATTTTGTTGGGGAGTTCAGTGATGAATCGATTGTTGTTTTTGTGTACTGGCAATTACTATCGCAGCCGTTTTGCCGAACAGTATTTTAACCATTACGCGAGCGAGCGCGGTTTGTCTTGGCAGGCCGATTCCAAGGGGCTGCTGCGCGATTTGGACTCCTCGGGGAATTTGGGGCCTATTTCTGTGCACACTCAACGGTATTTGGCGGAACTGGGTTTGCCGGTGGACGACAGCCGTTATCCGGCGCGGGTTGAGCGCGATCATTTTGGTGAGTATCAGCGTGTGATTGCCGCCAGTCGCGATGAGCACTACCCCATGATGCAGCTTCACTTTGCCGATTTGGCCGATACCATCGATTATTTCACCGTGGAAGATCTGCACATTTACGGGCCGGAGCGGGCACTGCCGAGCTTGGTCGTGGCTCTCGATAGCTTGTTGGCGGAACTCAGTTAAGGTGCAGCGGCCTAGGCGTTGCTCGCGGTGGCTTTTTGGGCGTGGCGATAGGCTCGCACCTGGGCGCGAATGATTTCCACCATTTTTTCGTGATCGAAAGGTTTGGTGAGGTAGTCGCTCATGCCGGCCTGCATGGAAACCTCGCGCTCGCTGAGCAAAGCGCTGGCGGTAAGGGCCACCACGGGCAGGTTGCGGGTGTGGGGATTGGCGCGAATATTTCGCACGGCGGTGTTGCCGTCCATCACCGGCATTTGCACGTCCATGAGCACAATATCGGTTTGCTGCCAGTGCTCGTTAAGGTAGTCGAGTGCTTCTTGGCCGTTGTAACAGCAGGCCACGCTGGCCCCTTCAAGCAGCAGCATTTGCTCGGCCATGACCACGTTGATGTCGGTATCGTCCACCAGCAAAATGTGGATGTTGGCCAGGCGTTCGGTGTCGTCGTCGCTTAAATCGATGGGCTCGACGTCTGGGCTGGCGGCTTGGGCCAGCGCTTGCAGTTCCAGCTCGATGGTAAACACGGTGCCCTTGTTGATTTCACTGCTCACCGAGGCGCTGCCGCCCATTTGTTCGGCCAGCTCGCGCACAATCGATAACCCCAAGCCCGTGCCGCCAAAGCGGCGAATGTTGCTGCTGTCGGCCTGGACAAAGGGCTTGAACAGTTTGGGCAGAAGCTCAGGCGCCATACCAATACCGGTGTCGGCAATGCGAAGGCGCAGTCGAGTTTGGTCGGATTGGCTGGCTATTTCTTGCACCGATAAACACACGCAACCCTGCTCGGTAAATTTGAGCGCGTTACCTACTAAGTTGACCAAAATTTGCGAGATGCGAGTGGGGTCGGCCAAGTAGTGCTGTGGGGTTCCTTCGGGCAGGGGGTCAATCTTCAGGCACAGGCCTTTTTCTTCGGCGGTTACCCCAAACACGTTGCCGATGTTATCGAGCAACTCCTGCATATCAACCGGCTCTTCCGATAATTCCAATTCGCCGGCTTCGATTTTGGCCAAATCCAGTACATCGTTGATGATGCCGAGTAGGGTTTTGCCCGCGCCTTTTAAGCGCTGCACGTTGGCCAATTGCTGCGCGTTGAGCGGCGAGCGTTCCAGCAGTTCGCTAAAGCCGATGACGGCGTTCATGGGCGTTCGGATTTCGTGGCTCATGTTGGCCAAAAACCGGGTTTTGGCCAGGCTGGCTTGCTCGGCGGTTTCTTTGGCGCGTGTCAGTGCTTGATTTTGCAGCACTTTATCGGTGATGTTAAAGGTGGTGCCGATAACACGATGGGGGTTGTTGTCTTCGTCGGTAAAACCCTGGACGGTGCATTTTAAATAAAGGATCTGGCCATCGCGGTGCTCGGCGCGAATTTCGCCTGTCCAGATTTCATCCTGGGCGAGGCGTTTGAGTGTGGGCTCGGCCAGTTTGTCTCGGTCTTTGGCATGGATGCGCTCCGACCAGGCTTGCAAGCTGCCGTCCCACTCATCGGCGGGCAAATCAAACAGATTGTGCATCTGGTCGTTCCAGGTGAGGTGGTGGGAGCGAAAACTGTATTCCCAAATACCCATTTGCGCGGTTTGGGTGGCCAGTGTTAATCGCTCCTTGGCGGCTTCTAAGTCGGCGGTGCGCTCGAAGGCGTGCATTTCCAGTTGCGAGGTAAAGCGCTCCATGCTCTTGCGGCTTTCCACCTGTTCGGTGATGTCCTCAAAAAACACCATGATGCCGATAATGGTCCCGTTGCTTTTGTGCCACGGGTTAATTTGCACACGGTACCAGCGATCGCCTTTGGTCTCGCTTTCGATACAGTATTCGGGGACTTCAATGATTTCGCCGCTGAGGGCTTTGAGGTGGCGCTCTCGCCAGTTCACCGCATCGGGCAGGATTTCGTAGATGGTGTGGCCGATAATGTCGCCCTCGGTGCGCTCGATGTCGTTCATAAAGGTGCGGCTGGCCATTAACAGGCGAAATTGGCGGTCCAATAAAAGCACTGAGGTGGGGGAATTGTCGACCAACAAGCGCAGTATATTGCGGCTTTCTTCGCTGGGTGTGGCCTGTATGGCGACGACTGTTTCATCGGGTAAAGAGTCTGGCAAATCAGTCTCCCGGCAAACCTGCTTGTGTAGCGAGCGCTAATAAATTGTTGATTAATTGACCACTATAAAGAATGGCAGCAGTCGGGCGTTTTTGCCAATGTTCAGCGCTGGGATGTGGGGTTCGTTAACAAAGGTGAATTTGTTGGGCGCAGGTGTGGAGATTGGTAAGAATTTTTACAACGGGAGCCGCCAAACCCAGTTGCTGGGTTTGATGGATGCTAAGCCACTGTTGATTGGCTTCGCCAATGCCTCCAGCGGCGCGGTCGAGCTGGATGAGCAGCGGTTGAATGTCCAGATGGTAGTGGCTAAACGTGTGGCGAAATTGCGCTAACGCTTGTTGGCTGTGCTCTGCCGGGCGCATGCGCGCCAGATACCCATCGAGGCACTGATCGAGGGTTTGTTCGAGTTCGTCCGACGCGGTGGGCATTGTATCGATCGGTGCCTCGGGAAGACTCCACAAGCCGCCCCATATGCCCGATTCGGGCCGGCGCTCAAGCAGAATTTGCCCGTGTTTGTCTCTAAAAATCAGCATCACCACGGCTTTAACGGGCTTTTGGGTTTTCGGTTTTTTGCCCGGGTAGTCTTGCGCGTCGCCTGCGGCAAAAGCTTGGCAGCTCGTTGCTAGCGGGCACTCTGAGCAGCGAGGTTTGGTGCGGGTGCAGAGGGTCGCGCCCAAATCCATCATCGCTTGCGTGTAAAAGTGGCAATCGCTTTGGGGAGTGTGTTCCTCGGCCAATTGCCAAAGTAGTTTGGCCACGGTCGTGTGGCCAGGCCAGCCAGGCACTCGATAGTGCCGGGCTAAAACGCGCTTCATGTTGCCATCCAAAATGGCAGCATTAACGCCCATGCTCAGGCTGGCAATGGCACCGGCGGTGGAGCGGCCAATACCGGGTAGTTCGCTGAGCGCTTGCACGCTGTTGGGCAGCTCGCCCTTGTGTTGGTCCACCACGGTTTGCGCACAGCGGTGCAGGTTGCGGGCGCGGGCGTAGTAGCCGAGGCCGGTCCAGTAGCTGAGCACTTCATCCAGCGGCGCTTCGGCTAAACTCGCCAGTGTGGAAAAGCGACCCATAAAGCGTTCGAAATAGGGAATGACGGTGGCCACCTGAGTTTGCTGCAGCATGATCTCAGAAATCCACACCCGATAGGGCGTAACGTCTTGTTGCCAGGGCAGGTGCTTGCGACCGTGCTGGTGATACCAGTCCAGCACCCGTTTTTGAAAGTGCTGGACGTCTGTTGCGTTTGTCACGGTGGTTGTCAGTTCTTTTTGCGATTAAACAGGTCTTTTAACAATTGATCGGTGCCTTCGCCCAATTCTTCGTTGATCTTATCGCGAATTTTTTGCTTTCGCTCGTCGAGCTTTTGTTCGATTTCCTCTTTGCGGGCATCGGTTTTGGCTTTAACGCGCGCTTCTAGGTAGTCTTTGGCGGCTTCGCGAATGGCGCGTTCGTCCAAGCCGCAGGCCTCCAACGGATTGAGTAAATCGCCCTTGCAGCGCACCAGCGAGAGCGCCTTGCCAATCATCCAGTCGTTGCTGGCAACACAACCGGGTTGCTGAGTAAGCGGCTGCGTAAGGGTGATCGGCAGATTGACATCAAGCTTTTGGCGGCGCAAATCCACCTTGCCTTTGGCCAGTAGCTTGAGCTGCTCCACACCGGCGTTCAGGGTTTTGATGGTGGCCACTTGATTGGCCAGGGTGATTTCGGTTTCCAGGTTTTGCAGGTCGGTTGCTGCCGGCCAATCGGCGGTGTCGATTCTTTCGCCCTGAATTAACGCCACCGCCTGGCACACATAGCGTTCTATATTTATTGGTGCCAGTTGCAACGATTGGGTATTGGCTTTGAGGTTGGCGTTAAGGTTTTGGACGATAGCGTCCACGGTCGAGCCTTGGCTGCTCACCACAAAATCGCCGTTGGTGGTGCCCTTTAACAAAAAGCCCCGTTGGTCGGATTGATTTAATGCCTTTAATAGTGGCTCCAGCGCAATTTGCTGAATATTGCCTTGCAGGGCTAATTGGGTGACCGGGGTTCTGGCATCTAAGCTGCCGCTGGTGGCGAGGGTGCCTTGGTAAAAGTCGGCGCTCAATTGCTCCAAATTGGCAAAGCCATCACGGCTGTCGGCTTTAAGCGCTAGGTTTTCCACCACCAGATTGTTGGCTTTGAGCTTTTTAAGCTCTAAAACTACTCGCCCGCCAAACTCGCGCAGGGCCGATAGGTCCAAAGGTTGTGCTGGAGTTGAAGGTGTAGTTTGTTCGCTGGCCGCCCCGCTTGGGCTGGCAGGCGGCGGTAGGTAGCGATCCAGGTCGAGCTCGTTGCCGGCGAGCGTCAGCAATATCTGGTTGAAATTTTGTAATCGGATACGACCATCGAGCCGAGTATCGTCCAGTTGTACTTGAATTTCGTTGATTAGCAGGTTGTCGGGCGTGCCGCTCAATACTGCCGAGGCAGCCACTCGGGTAAGCGCCTTGGGGTCTTGGGTGACCAGCGGCTCTTCGCTGAGTTGATTGGCGAGGGCTTTGGCATTAAACGGTGCGACTGCCAGTTGACTCTCGATACCCAGTGTTTCGCCCAGTTTGATAATCGCGGACAGGCTGGCTTTTATCGCCGCGTCGCTGGTTAGCGCGCTATCGCCGAGCGCTGTACTGAGCTGGCCGTCGCTGATTTGCAGGCGCGAAAAATCGGACGCCACAGCCACCTGGGCGGCCAATTTACCGCGATTTTTTAACGGCTTGCCCTCCGCGCTGGTGAGCATGAGCTGCCAGTCGGCCTGCAGCGGAAAATTGCGCTCCTCCAAATTTACCTGGTTGATTGTTAGGTTGATGGGCGCCAGCTTAAGGTGGCTGCCCTGCTGGAGATCGCGCAGCGATACCCGAGCGTCGCGCAATTGAATGCTGTTGGCCGCCAGTTGCAGTGGCGTGGATTGCTCGTCGTCGGCGGGTGCCGATGGGGTCGACTGTGGTTTAGTCTGGCTCTGGTTGGCGGGCGCGGTTTTAGCTTGATTGTCGAGTAGGTACTGCCAATTACCCTCGCCTTGTTGGTCGATGGTTAATTGCGCATTAAGACCCGCCACTAGGATCTCCTCAACAATAATTTGCCGGCTGAACAGCGGCATTAACGCCACAGAAAAGTGGGTTTTATCTACGACCACCAAGGGCTCTTGGCCGGTGGTCGACAGCAGTTGTATTTCGCCCAATTGCAGGCCAATACTCGGATAAAACTGCCAGCCAATATCGCCATTAATGGTCAGTGGGTAGCCGTTTTGTGCCGCTAGTTGTTCGATGCGCGGCTTGTAGGCGTTGGGGTCGATGAAAACGGTAATCGCCAGCACCGCTAACACCACAAGGCCAACCACAGCCCCTAAAATGATTGCGGTCCATTTTAAAGCCGACTTCATTGCTTGCTCTCCAAGTAGGTGGGAATGGCAAATGTTGTAGTTGTTTGATTTAAAGAGGGTTATGCAGGTTTAGCTCGGTTGTGTACATAAATATAAGTGCTTATTATTTGCATCTGATATTTTTCTGATTGCCGATTTGTCGAGCCACCGCAGTTTGTTCTCGCTAACCGTGTCTTTCCCCTTTGAGTCTTGTTTGAGGAAAATGAGTTCCTATGACCGCCCAATCCGATATTGTATTCCAGTTAAGTCGCTTTTGGCGCTTGAGTTTGTGTTGCCTGCTGGCGGTTTTCACCGTGGCCTGCGACAACCCTGAACAACAGGGTGACGTTATTACCGTATATTCCGCTCGCAACGAGCAATTGATCGAACATTTGTTCGGTCAATACCCGCAAGCAAACG
>CAYFFE010000036.1:0-31150 GCA_964342265.1 uncultured Cellvibrionaceae bacterium
TGCTGCGTAGATCTCTGGGTACAAAAGCCCCCACATTGACATGGTTTTGGATGGTACCAAGGGCCAGGCAGAGGAGCAATGTGAAGAATTTATGATCAAATCGAGCAACCTTAGCGTACATAGAATAGCCGAACTCAGCCTGGGGGCGGTCTTGTTGAACAGTAGCTGGTATCATTCGCGCTAAATTTCCGGGTTCGTCGGGTTTAGGATCGAGATAGATCAGGGGTTGTACAGTTTATGCTTTATTTTTACCTATTTGCCGGAATTACCATCGCGGTTTTGGCGGGCGTAGCCATTTATTATCATTGGCGACTGCACAAGCAAAACCAGCATCAAAAAGCCCAGTTGGAAGCGCAGCAACAGGAGCGACAAGCCGAACGCCAACGCATTAATAAAAGTATACAAGTACTGGCCGCCGGTGCGATTGATGGGCAAGTTACCCTTACCGAAGCCAGTATACGCATTGGCGTTTTGCTCGACAGTTTAGGTGTGGAAGATCAAACCCGAGAGCAATACACGGCTTTTTATCGCCTAGCGGAAAAAACCGCTCACATTCCTATTTTGGATGAGTGGAAAAAACTCAGCACCAAGCAACAGCTCTCCTACGACCAACAACGCGAAAAAGCGGAAAGCGAAATGGGCGATTTTGTGCTAGACGCCGCCAATCGAATCCTTAATAAAAACTTTTAATAACTCTTTTTAACTAATAGCTTGATTATCCGCGCTGTTTAAGTACCGCGCCGCATTCTGCGTGCGGCGTGTAGGGGAATTGATCAAAAATGGCAAAACCCACAGGAATGTGACTGTGGCTTAATGCTTGTATATCCCGTTTTAGGGTTTCTGGATTGCATGAAATGTACAGAATATTGCTAAATCGAGCGACTAACTGAGTTGTTTCTGGATCTAACCCGGCCCGCGGGGGATCAACAAATACCGTGTTAAATTGGTATTCATCCAAATTAATGTCTGCCAATCTTCGAAATTCGCGAACTTTGTTGTAGGCTTGCGTAAATTCTTCGCTCGATAAACGTGCAACCTGAATATTTTGGCATTGGTTTTTTTCGATATTAATTTGCGCACTGGCCACTGAGGTTTTAGAAATCTCTGTGGCTAGCACACGCTTAAAACAGTGCGACAGGGGAATGGTAAAGTTGCCATTACCGCAGTAGAGCTCTAACAAATCTCCGTGAATATTCTCAGCTTGTTGGCAGGCCCAGGTAATCATTTTCTCGCACACTTTGGCATTTGGTTGTGTGAAGCTGTTTTCTACCTGTTGATAGTAATAATTTTTGCCTAAAACCGTTAATTGCTCTTCAACGTAATCGCGATTTAAAACCCACTTTTGTTTGCGACTGCGGCCTATAAAATCTACCTGGCGAACAAAGGCTTTAGTAGCCTCTCTCAGTAGCTCTTGTATTTTTTGCGCTTCTACTTGCCATTGTTCATTTAATGGCCGATGGTAAATTAGCGTGATTAAAAGCTCTTGAGTTAACGTGCTCAAAAATTCTACTTGAAACAACCGATGTTTAAAGGTCGGGTTTTGGTTAAGTAGATCCAGTAACACCGGCATAGTGTTATCGATAGTTTCGCTTGCGACTTCAAATCGCTGCATGAGAATAGGCTCGGCATTTTTTTCGCCGGGAGGCTGCATGGCGTAATAGCAAGTGTCACCCGTGTGCCAAATTTTAAACTCGGCGCGCATGCGATAATGTCGAGTAGGCGATTCAAACACTTTTGGTTCGGGCATGTTTAAATCAGCGAACAACTCGGTAACCGCTTGTTTTTTTTGTTCCAGTTGTTGCTGGTAATTTTCTGGATGGATTGTATGAACCGCCATGTGTACGCCCTATAAATCTGTATTAAACGCTCTATTATACCAGAAATGATTCTGTATAATTTTTCAGTAGGTAGAGGAGGGCAGATAAACCATGGTTGAATACATAACCGTCCAAACCCATGGCCAAGGGTTGGTCGATATTACGCCGGCTATTCGCAAGGTATTGGGTAAAAACCCGCTAAACGAAGGCTTGTGTACGCTGTTTATTCAGCACACATCAGCCAGTTTGATTGTGCAAGAAAACTGTGATCCAACCGCTAAACGCGATTTAGAAGCCTGGCTCAACCGACTCGTTCCCGAACACGACAGCCTTTACACGCACACTTTAGAGGGCGCAGACGATATGCCAGCCCATATTAAATCGGTGCTTACGGCCACGAGCCTGTCGATTCCGGTGCTAGGTGGTGAACTTACTTTGGGTACTTGGCAGGGAATCTATCTTTGGGAGCATCGCCACAGCGGTGGTAAACGAAAGATTGCGCTGCACATTGGCTCTTGAGAGGTCCAAAGTTATAGACCCAAAGTTTAGAGGTCCAAAGTTTAGAGGCCCAGAGTTATGCCGCGCTATAGGCAGTTAGTAGGCTTGGGTAAACCCGCTATTTTGCTGGCAATTTTTGCCGGACTCTCTGGGAACAGCTTAAGCAGATACAAACTGCTGGCTTTTTCGGCGCCTAGTTTGAGTTTTATTCGCTTAACGAGAACCCGCATGGCGGGGGAAACCGTAAATTCCTGATAAAACTCACGCAGCAGCCAAAGTATCTCCCAATGATTATCGGTTAATTCGATTCCCTCTGCGCGAGCCAGCTCATGAGCTAGAGGCTCAGACCAGTCCTCAAGGTTGGCCAAAAAGCCGTTTTCATCCAAGGGAATTTCTGTGTTTTCCACGCGCAACATGGGGCTCATGCATACCAACTTACAGATTTTTCATACCGAACGACTAAATCCACCCACTGCGGGTAATCGACTAGCTGAAGATTGGGGACAGAATCAGTCGATAAACCTCGTGCAACCACATCTTGCTCAAGGGCAAAACATCTGTCTCCCAACGTCTTAATCGCTTGGCACCGCTCCTCGGATGCTAGGGCGTAAACGCCTTCGTTTACCAGCAATAAACCGTCTCGTTCGCCCATGCAGGCCAAACATTGCTCGAGGCAATCGTGTGCAAAGGGCGACTCACTAACAATATGGAGAATCATGTGGCTAAAAACTCAGTATATGCTGTGCATTGGCCAGTTTAGTTTGCAAAGCTTGTACGTCCAGAACCTCGGCAGAAATGGTTAAACCATCAGCATCAATGCCGCGACACTGCAGAGAGTCGGAACATACGTACACCTGATTGATATCGTAGAGCGGCAATACGTTTAAGAGTTTATCGAGAGGTTTTTGATGGATAGATTCACTGTGCTGATGGGGCAGTAGTTGCCAAACTCCTTCGCCGATAAACAGCAGGGCAATCGGTTGCTCAAAAGTCGCATAGGCCAGGGCCACTTCCAACGCATCTCGCCCTAAATTCTTACCATACGGGGCTCGACGCACCAGTATTAACGTGTTTTTGGTGTCTTTTGCCATGAGTTAACCAAATGTTACAACGCGATCAGCCGTTTGTGTGGCCTCAATCAATTGCCCGAGGCCCGCAATGGTAAAGTCGCCAAGCAAATTATAATGGGCCTTAGCGTAGCGAGCCGCTTCGCCTTCGTCCAGCACACCGCGGCGAATGGCTGCGGCGATACACACGCACAAATCCACATCACTTGATTGATTGAGCGACTGCCAAAGTGCCGGCATATTCAACTCATCTTGAGGTGGCGAAGACAGGCTATTGCCATTGAACACACCCTCTTGATAAAAAAATACCCGGTGCAATTGGTGACCGCCATCGAGAACGGCGCGGGCAAATAGATAAGCCGAAAAGCTGTTAACGGAGGAAGGGGGGCAATTGACGACTAGAGCAAATTTCATGGCGGGATTATAAAACAAAAATGCCCCAGTATTGGGGCATTTTTGCTGGAGCTTCTGTCGTAAAAGCGCAAGGAAGAGAGATTATTCGTCCATGGCACCTAGTATATGCAGAAGCGAGGTAAATAGGTTGTAGATGGCAAGGTACAAACCTACTGTGGCCATAATGTAGTTGGTTTCTCCACCTTGGATGATCTGGCTGGTGTGGAAAAGGATAAAACCAGACATCAACAGCACAATAACACCACTGATTGCCAAGCTGAATACAGAAACATCAACGCCCATTAGACCAGCAATAAAAGCACCTATAGAGAAAACGATGACGGTAACCAGGCCAATCATCAGGAATCCGCCCATAAAGCTAAAGTCTTTACGGGTGGTGAGCACATAGGCCGATAGCGTGAAGAATATCAACGCCGTGCCGCCGAGCGCCTGCATTACAATGGAGCCACCGTTAGACAGCGCCAGGTAGTGGTTAAGAATTGGGCCAAGGGAGGCACCCAACAAGCCAGTAAAAGCAAACACTACCCACAAACCTGCGGACGAGTTAGCGGTTCTTGGCAACACGAACCACACTAAACCCAGGGCAACTAAGCTAAAAACCAAACCAATACCGTGGCTGAGGTTAGCAGCCATAGCAAGGCCCGCAGTGACTGCACTGAACAACAGAGTCATAGCCAGCAACGAGTAGGTATTGCGTAGTACCTTGCTGACCTGCTCTGCCTGTACTACAGCAGAATTTGTTGCTGAAATATCTCGCATAGAGTTCTCCATTAGAATGTCGTTAGATTCATAGCAATAATACGGACACTTGGACCAAAATCAAGGGCTGGAGTTTCAATAGCCGTACAATCTAAGCCTTTGAAAAACCTTTATAAATTAAGGTTTATTCGCGGGTATAACCATATTCCAGCAATGGATAATATAAATACTAAACTTTTGTTATAACACCAAAAAGTACGTGAATAATCGTTGTTTAATACGCAATCTGCACAATAATGGCTTTCAGTGGGCGCTAGTAACCGGTAGGATCTTTCGGATTGGTGAGATAATTGATGCATTAGATGCAGATGCAATAGACGCAAACTGGGTAAATGACTCTGGCGGATCACCCCGACGATTAACCTCTACCTCTGCGCAGTTATCGCACTACTGCTTGGCGTCGGTGTTAGCGCCAGTAATTGTACAAAGCAGTACTCGATGTTGTACCGGCTCGATCTCTTTGGAGCGATCAGCCAGTCTCAGTCAGCCACTTTTAAAGAGGGGCTCGTGTAAAGGGGGGGCTCGTGTTATTGGCGAGACTCTAATAAATAGGCGGGACTCGTGGCAAACTCAGCACACATTATTACGTAATGTTTTCGCATAATAAAACCAGCGCGTAATAAAACCAGCGCCTAATAAAGGCATAGCCGAATAGTTAATTTTTAACTGACTGCAAATTACAAATGTAGTCAGTTAGTTTAAAAGCCCATTTAAATTCAATAAGCCGATGTGTTTTCAAGTAAGGGATTGCTGTGAACAAACACCAACAGAGCCTAGAAATTCAACTATACCGGGGCGACAAACCGTACCTAACCTATCCAATTGAGGAAAGCGGGCGCTACAGGGTAGGCCGCAGCCAGGATAATCGCATTATTGTCGACGATCCGGCCCTTTCACGGCATCACCTAGAAATTCTTTGGCAATCCAACCGACTGGAAATTATCGATCACAGCTCTTACGGCTCAACCATAAACGGCAAAAAAATGGCCAAAGGTCAAGCCGTTGCCGTACCGTTCGGCAGCCGAGTTTACCTTACGGATCAAATATCACTGTCGGTTAATATCATCAATCACGACAGCTCGCAAACCGATGCGCAAACTGAGGTGGTCGCGCTAATACCCGAAACCCCCGAGCAACAGGAAGTTGAAGTGCTCGCACGCTTAAAGCAAACAGGGCAATTTACCATTGGTCGATCGAGTAAGTGCGATTTAACCATTCCCTCGCTTCAAGTATCCCGCCAACACGCAGTTCTAACGTGGAACAACAACGTTATTACCTTGCAAGATATGGATACCACCAATGGGACTTTTGTAAACGGGGAATTAATCGAAGGTACGACCACCCTTAGTGAAAGCGATGAAATCAGTATTGGTTCTCACATTATTCGCTTAAGTGGCGCGGCCATTAGCAAGCCTTTGGCCATTGTTGCCAGAAATATCGAGAAAGTTTACCCCAAAGGCAATGTGGGCCTGCACCGCATGAGCTTAAGCGTGCAAAGTAATGAGTTTGTTGCACTAATGGGCCCCTCGGGGTGCGGCAAATCAACATTGCTCAAGTGCCTAAACGGCGCGAATCCTGTAACCTCAGGAGAAGTATTAATTCAAGGTTTAAAACTTAACAACAAAAATTTTAATACACTCAAAAAGCACATTGGTTATGTACCGCAGGATGATATTGTTCACCGCGAGTTAACAGTTCGGCAAACACTTTACTACGCCGCCAAATTACGCATGGCCAGCGATGTATCCAATCGAGAAATTAACAAAAAAATTCATCAAGTCCTAACCAGTTTAAACCTGCCCGATGTAGACGTCATTTTACCTAAGCGAATCAGCGAGTTGTCGGGCGGTCAGCGCAAACGTATATCCATTGCTGTTGAATTACTCAACGATCCTTCTATCTTATTTTTAGACGAGCCCACCTCGCCACTCGACCCAGAAACCATCGAAGAGTTTTTAACCTGTATTAGAGGTCTGGCTGAAAATGGGCAAACCATTATTATGGTGACTCATAAGCCATCCGATTTGAATAAAGTCGACAAAGTTATTTTTCTCTCTAAAGGCGGTTACCAAACTTTTTACGGCGACACTACCGAGTTAACGGGGTATTTTAAAACCCAAAACATTAACGAAATTTACTCAAAACTCAAAAACGAAGACGAAGGGTCGCGTTGGAATCAAAAATTAAACGAAGAATCGAAAGGGCAGGCTAAACCAACCGATGTAGAAGTGATCACTGCCAAAACAGATACATCACTTATACGCCAATTCTATTGGTTATCGAGAAGATATTTAAACATTAAGTGGAATGATCATTTCAACTTAATGCTATTAATGTCGCAACCGGTGATTATAGCGCTGCTGCTGATTTTTATATTTGCCAAGCTACAGCTTAGCGTGTTTTTTATGATGGCCATTTCAGCAGTTTGGTTTGGAGTAAGCAACGCCTCAAAAGAAATCGTCTCGGAGCTGGCCATTTACGAAAGGGAGCGAATGTATAACCTCAATATATTCGTATATATTTTATCCAAAATATTTGTTTTATCACTAATCGCCTTCATTCAAGTATGCTTGTTTGTTGGTATTGTTTATGCGCATTACAGCATTGGCATTTGGCAACCACCTGAGACCGTTGAGTTGTGGAGTTTAACGCACAATATTACCTTTATGTTTTTCTTATCGGTATCGGCCACGGTCTTTGGTTTGTTGTTATCAGCACTTTTTACCAATTCAGAAAAAGTTATGACCATTGTACCCATCGCACTGATGCCGCAAATAATGCTGGCTGGCATTATCGCGCCCGTTGACTCCAACGTTAAAGTATTGCTTAGCTATCTAACGCTTGGCCGCTGGGGCACTGAAGGTTTTGCACACGTACAGGACAACGCCGCGATACAAGGGGGCCATTTTGCTGATTCTGCACAAGAAATACCTTCATCGGTTATGCAACTAATGCCCAGTGCGAATCAGACGGGTGTAACTATGGAGTTACAACCGCAGGGTGCTATTGACCAATTGGGCTTATACAACTCTGAAAAAGAACTGATTAGTGTCTTTCCAGAGAGCTTGACGGGTGTCATTATTGCGGTTTCTTTACTGACGATTGTGTTTTTTGTGGGTATATACATGGCACTTAAAAATAAAGATAGCCGTTTCTCTTAAGTTGCAACAGCAACCTGCAGGCACGAGTTATAATATTTGCAATCAAGATCAACCCATCAAGGCAACAATTACCGAGTAACTTATGAAAATCCGTAGCCGTGAAATTAATGTTTTTAGTATGTCCGCACTGGACTTATTTGCCTCAGCATTGGGTGCGTTTATGTTCTTGGCGATTATTGCTTTACCGTTTTTCCCCAATACCGGATCCTCACCTGAGCAAATTGCAGAAATAAAAGCTGAACTCGATAAAGCGAAAAGTGACTTGGCTGAAGAAGAAAAACAAAAAGAGCAAGCGCAAAAGGAATTAGCCGAAGAGAAGAGCACCGCAAAAATATCTTTCCCAGAAATGGATTTGGTCATCGCTCTGGATACCACCGCCAGCATGGACAAACAGGTAAACGGGATCCGCACGGAAATTACTCAACTGGCCGATCTTATCATGAAGCTCTCACCCGACGCCGGCATGGGCATCATCGATTTTAAAGATCGCTGTGAGCCGAGAGGGGCGGTTAGACAACAGCCCATCATAAAACTTACTAACTCGTCGTTGCGACAATTGGAACGTTTTGCCAACACCATGGTTGCCGGCTCAAACAATTGTAACCAAGACTACGAGGAAGCCATCGATACAGCCATGAAAACCGCCTTAAACATGGCTTGGCGACCTGTTTCCAAGGCCAGAACAATAATAATTATTAGTGATAACTCAGCCTATCAAAACAAAGCCTCGGCGGTATTGGCCGATGCCCGCAACTTTCATTCGCGTTCAGAAAAATATCAGGTTTCTACGGTCTTTGTGCCTACGCAAAATGCATTTGGGCGGGATTTTCTTCGCAATTTATCCAGGCAGGGCGGAGGTAAATTTGTGGAGGGCGGTGGTTCCTTTACAGCAACCATTTTATTAGCTTTGGCGGAATAATATTTTATAGAAACCGAATAAAAAAATAGCGCTGACAGAATAAAGTACAACTTTTACCATCAGCGCCACAGGATAGATTTAAAATTCAGTGATCAGTCTTGAAAAATCCTTTAGCCAAGTATTATTCACATAAATTACCCAGCCAAAACTCCCTATCTAAAACTACTAAAGAAACCTCTAATTTAATCAGAGGTTTCTAAACTAAAATTACCAAACTAAAGTAACTTGCTCGCCCGATTCGCCGCCCTCAATGCGCAACTCCACACGACGCTGAGCCGCATTACTTTCGATGGGCAGAGGCTGTTCCTCACCCCAACCAATAGCAAATAAACGATCAGAAGCGATCCCTTTTGATTGGAAGTAGTTTTTAACAGCTACTGCACGTTGCTCCGACAGTCGCTGATTGTAGCTTTCGTCACCCACAGGATCGGTGTGACCTTCGATGTAAATATAAGTGTCATCAGACTCGTTAAGAACGCCCGCTACCTGAGAGAGCGTTTGCTGAGCTGTGTTATTTAAACTGGACTGGCCGCTGGAAAAGGTAACCGCATCTTCAGTCATGTTAACGCAGTAAGCTTCTTTATTTTTGTTTTGTGCTTCACACGCTGCAGTGTACACACCATCAATTTTTTCCATTTTATTCTTTTGATATTTTAAATACGCGTAGGTTAAAACCCCAGCGGCGGCAGCCAATGCAGCACACTCGGTATTTGAACGAGCACTATCGAGTTTACAAGCAAAAAAAGCACCGGCACCAACGGCAGCGCCACTACCCGCGGTACCCAATTTGGATTCGTTTAAGCTTTTGCTGACTTCATCCAGGGTTTTACAGCTGGAAACAACTAAAGTGAGACTAAGCAAGGCGGACACAGTCCATTGACGTTTCGAAAGTAATTTCATGATATATTCCTTTTGGTTTAAATTTCGTGTGTTAATTTTTAATATCGAACAGCTATAAATCTAGAGAATACACATGGGGTTTTTCGCCTACCGCATAAAAACAGGCACGCCCCTGTTGAGTATTTCCCCTCCCCGTAGCGGTAAATGCTTGTATTCCAAAATTACCACGTGCTTTATAACAATTACTTCCAGTACAAGCGTTGCGGAACTCATCGCGACTGGTTACCCGCTTTAACGGAACCGGAAATCGTCCCAGTTTTATAGAAACCTGATCACTGGAAAGATCATCAGGTAGTACAAAATAGGCTTCACCAGAAAGCGGCTCACCACCTGGTATTCGACAGTCTTTCCATAAAGCCTCTGCGGGGCTAGGACGAGAAGGGCGAGGAGCAGTAGCTATATTTTGCTCTAATTCAATTGTCAGCGTCTGATTCTGAGTACGTAAGTCGGCATTTACCGTTTTAGTTTGATATCCCGATGAGGTCACAGTAATAGAATACTGATTTGCTGCCAATTTCATTCCCTGAGTGTAATTTATTGCGCCGTTATTTATAATTATTGACGCATTTCTAGGAACGGTATTTACCCATAACTGATGCTCAACCTTAAGAGATTCTAAAACAACATCTATGGTTTGATCTGAATTTCTTAAATCGACCGATAGGGTTTTCGTTTGATGGTTGTTAGCAGACACCTCGATTGGATACACCCCAGGATTTAGCTGCATACCCTGGCGATACGTGCCGTTAGAACCCCTAACAACAATTTGGGCGTTGCTGGGCGTAGTATTTACCCAAAGCTGGTATTTTGTTGCTTTAGACGTATCCTGTTGTGGAATGTTAGGTGCAGTTGAGCGGTCTTTTTCTGTATCGGACTGCTGTACAATTTCTTCATTGGAACTTTGTCCGGCCTTTTCACCTTCTGGCATAATCAAGAGTATAGCAACGGCGGCAATTGCCACTACAATTACTCCCGTTAGTACCCAAGGCAGCAGTTGTTTTTTAGGCGGACTAGAAGCTTTATCCGTTGATGAAGCATTTTCCTTGGTCGAGTTTTTTCCCTTTGCCGAAGCAGCTGTTTGAATTTTTGCAACTTGCGTTTGCTGTTCGTTGTCGTCTTGCTGCGGGGTAGGTGTATTAATTACGGATGCCGATTCACTGAATTTACTGGGTGGCGGCTGGGTAATATTGTGCGTCGACGATGGGTTATTTGAGGCAGACCGGCCAGGCTGTAAAGCCTCTATTAATTCCGATGCATCTTGAAATCTATCTTCCTCGTGGATCATTAAACAGCGGTCGATTGCCTCGAGAAAGCTGTCTGAATAATTACCCTGACCTAACTCTTTGGCTGAGGGCATGGGATCGGGTTTATTACGAAATAAAGCCGCCGCTCGGGTAGTTACATCTTTGGGGTTTTGCCCTGATAGCGCTCGCCACATAACACCACCAATGGCGTGCAAGTCGGTCCAGGGCCCCAAATTGCCATCGATATGGACTTGTTCATAAGCTGCGTAGCCAATACTGTAAGGCGCTAGTGATTTACTGTGTTGACTGTAATTTTGCTTAGCCGCGCCAAAATCTATAAGTACAGGTCGTTCATCGGCTCGCCGTATAAAAATATTGCCGGGTTTTATATCTCGATGCAAAACACCGTAATCATGAATGGTTTTAAGACCATCGAGCAGGGGTAGGATGATAGCGAGAATTTGTTCCTCAGAGAGCGATTTGCCACTGTATTGAAAATCTTTAAAAATCTCAGAGAGCGGCTTGCCGTCTTCGAAGTTCATCACCAAATAGCCGGTACCATTGGCTTCAAAGAAATCTCGGCAGGTAACAATATTGGGATGAGATTCAAACTGAACTAACTGCTGAGCCTCAGCCAAAAAGCGGCTCATACCTTCTTTAAAAGTTTCTTCTTCAGAGGTTCCTAAAGGAACTACCGTTGTACCTTCGCGGGTGGCAAACTCTTGAGGTAGATATTCCTTTATAGCCAGCCATTGGACTAGATGTTTATGTTTGGCCTTATAAACAATACCAAAACCGCCATAACCCAGCACTGCCTCAATTTGAAACTGGTTTAAAAAAGATCCAATAGGTAGCGCTAAGCGGTGTTCGGAGTTCACTGTGTTGCCTTTCTAATCTAGTCAATGATAGGAAACTCTGATTAAGTCATCCCTGAATTATTACCCAAATCTACAAGTCTCGCCTTTCACGTAGAGTAGCCGTTCTCTTCGTTACGGGTTCCGTACTGCGGCGTTTATTGCTTATCAAAAAAATGAACAGCAAAGTTAACCGTACCAACACGTAATTCATCGCCATTCGCGAGTATTTTTTGTGTGCCGGGCACCAGTTCTTGTCCGTTAATGGCTGAGCCGTTAAAGCTCTGTAAGTCTTCTACCATTAGGTGATTGTCCAGCACAATCAGTCGTAGGTGTTGCCGAGAAATCTGTTCGAGATTTACTACATAATTAGCATGTTGAGCAGAGCGACCCAAGATTTGTCCCTGGGGTGATTTTGCTAATGCTTTACCGTTTACTCTAACCCGGTGTTCTGTTCCATCTTCATCGTTACCAATCAAAAGAATATCATTAAACTCAACCCGCTCGGCGTCCAGTTCTTGTTGTACTTTTTCTCTTAAATGCTGTTCTTCACTGGCTTTACGTGCCGTATCGGATAAGCGCTTTTTCTTTTGCTGAATTAAAATAATTGCCGCTAGTATTACTAGCAGTAATACTATACCTAAACCCGCACCGATCCATATTTTTTGCTGCTGTTGTTGTTTCGATTTTTCCTCGGCCTCAGCCGCCTGTTTTTCTAGGGCTTGTTTTTTCTGTTCAGTTTCAGCTTTTGCTTGCTCAAGCTCGCGTTGTTTTTCTTCTGCCAGCTCATTGCGTTCAATTTCGGCTTCTAGATCTGATTTTTGCTGCTTGGTTTTTTGCTCAAGCTCTTTGCTGCGTGCTTCCAATGCTTTTTTCTGCGCTTCGATTTCGGCTTGCTTTTTAGATAGTTCATCCAGCGCTTTATTTTTATCAAGTTTATCTTGCTCAGCTTTTTCGAGTTGTTGTTTTACCGACAAACAACTTTGTTCAGCTTGCTGAAAGGGTACACCAGCCTGATCTAAAAAGCTGGTGAGTACATTTAAATGGCTAGCTCGACTGAAATCCGGCCATAAAGCCAACCGAGGATCTAGCAAACTCTTACGATTATTTTGGCTGACGCCGGCAAGCTCGCCGCAATTATTGACTAGCGGCGCACCAAACTCGCCCTCTGCAACCACCGCCGTATGGGCAACCCGTGGATAATCAGATTTTCTGTCGGGCTCAATAATTGAGTGTAGGGTGCCGTCTTTGACGTTATTGGCAGCCAATAATAAAGAAACTTTGCGACCGGGTTCCAATGGGTCTTTTGCAACGGTAAAGGGGGTTCCCCGTAAACCTTTAACAGTAATCAACGCCATATCAGCGTCGTCACTGGCTTGCAGAAGACTCCCCAACAACACCGCTCCAGATTCTGGATCAGTAACTTGGTATAAGTCGCCTAAATTAATGAGTCGGTAATTAATAAGCAGTGTTTCGGGCGCTATTAGTGCACCTATGCCACTTTGTACTGGCTTACCATTTTTTAATACGGTTAAAGGTGCGACGGTATTAGCCGCCACCTGAATTGAAATAGTGAGCAATATCCATAAAGCTAGCAACCGGCGTAAACACTTAAAACTATCAACTAAATGGTTAGACCAAGCCTTGTTGCCAAGTAGGGCAATCCGTGTCATGCAGGTATCCTAGTAATTTTTGATTACATCGTCATCGGTAAATGACGCTATAACTTATTTTTTAACTCAAAAGGGAGCAAACAATTTAATCTAGTTGGTTCTGGAATCTATTTTTGGATGAGCTGTAACCGGTTCGTTACTTTTAGGCTGAACCGTCGGCGATTCGTCAGAATCAACTTCTTTTACCTTCATAACCAACAACGAGGCGTTATCTTGAGACGATCTAGCCTGCGCTATTATCTCGTCGAATAATGCGTTGATAAAAGTTTCGCTAGTGTCGTCGGTGGCATCGCAACGTTGCTGAATCTGTACAATCGTTTCAGTACTGCAAGTTTCTACGCCATCGCTGGCCAAAATTAGCCAATCACCTGGCTGTAATTCAAATTCATTGTGCGGCGCATCCACCAAAGAAATATTTTTCCCCATTACGGCCTCTAGTAACTGGGAGCGCTCTGGGGCTTCTTTAGCGTATTGCTCGGTTAGTTTTCCTTCTGCTACTTGTTGCTGCAGTACCGCTGCCATGGAATGATTTTGATTTAATCGTTGCAGCTCATTGTTACGAATTAACCATAACGGGCTGTCGCCAACACTTAACCACTGAATACTTTGGCCATCAAACGTAACAGCAATAAGCGTAGTGCCCATTCCGGCCATTTGGGGCTGAGCCTTTACCTCGTAAAACAACGCTTTATTGGCAGCGTCTAACGCTTCTAACAAACGTTGATGCATATCGAGTTGTTGGCTATTGGCAATAAAATGCTTTTTAAATTCTTCCAGTACCCGTTCGGCGGCTATATCGCCGCCATCAACACCGCCCATGCCATCAGCCAATAACAACAATTGAAAGCCATTGGGCCAGGTGAGTGCAGCAACCCTATCTTGTTGACTTTTTCTTGTGCCATCTATCTGCGACCAGGCGGTATCTGTAATTAACACATTAACGGTCCGCTAATTAGCGTTCATCCCAGGTGAATTCCTGATCACAAAACGGTACAAACCGCAGAGTGGTTTGCCCCAGTATAATCTGGCTGAACGGCTCCAATATGACAGGTGATAGCACAGGCGCATCATTAACATAAGCCAAGTTTGTGCCCGAGCCTTGCTGGATATAAAAGCGATTACCTCGCGGATCATAAGTAATGGTTGCGTGGTTATTGCGCGATATTTGACTATCACCAAAATCCAGAGCCACACGCTCTGTTGCACCTCGCCCCAAACTATTTTGACCGAGACCGAGTTTTACAAATTGACCTTTCCCCGGCCCATTAATCACTACTAACCAGCCAACCACCGGATCGGCCATGGCATTTTGCTGACCTAGCGGTTCAACAATTGGCTCATGTGAGTATGATTTTTTGCCGCCGGCCAGCACCGTTGCAGGCTCATCATTATTTGAAGGCGGCACGGGAGGAGTTGGTGCTGGTCGCTCAACGGTTGCGTCGCCGCCAATGGGTTCTGAGGCGGAGCGTTTAGGCGGTGCCGTGGGAGGATCATCCAAAAACAGACTGCTCCCACCGGGGGACGGAGGATTCATTGGCTCGGTGGGTGAGTCCGGCGCTGGTCGGTTGGGTACGGTTTCGTCGTCGCGACGAACCGTTGTTGGCACATCAATGGGGACTCCATCGGGCCCGCGCTTTTTAACCATGAGCGTCTCCTAATCTTTATTAACAACGTAACTAAGCATTCTCTTCGTACAATCGATTAATTAGATTATCAATGCAGTATTGTCCAGAAGAGTTGAGTGCCATTTCCTCACGGCCTTGAGCAATGTGCAACAAAAATACCAATAGGGCAGACATCATTAACGCCAGTAATGTGGTATTAAAAGCAATACCAAGCTTAGTCGTTAACCCGGCCAACCAGTTACGAATGGCATCACTGTCGGAAACATCCGGCATCGCTGAGGCATCGGCCAGCGCCAAGGCGATACCAATAACGGTGCCGATAAAACCCAACGTGGGAATTAACCAGACTAAATAACGTAACATATTAAATTTTAAATCGATTTCGTGCTGCATGAGTTCCATACTGGAATTCATTAAACTATTTGCTTGATCGATAGACTGGCTACTTTGAAACTGCAAAATAATTCGATTAGCTAGGCGTTGAACAAAAAAGTGGCGAGAATCTTTGCGCTGTTGAATGGCGGTGTAAATGGGAACTAAATCTTTTGCGCGCAACATCGTATCTTCACCCTCAGGCAAAATGTTGTAGCGCAACTGTCGGCTTTCGTTTTTGGCCCGAGATAAACGAACCCAAAGCTCACCTAGGCCAATAAAAAACAAGACCCACATAATATTTTGGATTGTAAACGGGTAGAGGGAGTTGCCGCGATCGAATAAGACATCTGAAACCTGTATTTGACCAACTTCCAATTCTGCTGGCTGAACCAGCAGCGAAACTATAGCGATGACAAGAAAGGCAAAAATTAATGCCACAAGAGCCGTTATTAAACGTTTTTTTTGCTCTTCCAATTCGATGGGATTCATGCCTTATCCTTTAGGCTAGTCTACGATTAATCCAGTTCTATTTGGCCAGTTGATTGGTTGCGGCGCGGGCGAATAGATAGGGGTTCCAAATCCACATGGCCAACCACGTGACCGGGCGGCTGTTCGCGCTTTATTTGTTCTGATTGACTCATAAAGTAGCTTTCAAAATGACCGGCAACCTGAGCCATTGCCACTTCCATATCACCCATTTTAAGCACATCTTGTTGGCTAACATAGCCTTGAGTGTGCTGCTGCCAAGCATTATTTTGCCTCACGTAAGTGCCACGAGTAGAGTTACGATCAATGAGATAGTAGCGGCCCTGGTCTGTATGGGTTAATTCTGCATGAACACGAGATACGCTATCGTCTTCCAGCTTAATATCAGCTTGGTGACCACGACCAAGAGTTAAAGTGACGAACATACCATTATAATCTCGGTTACTGATAACACTCGGTTAGCAAAGGCAAAGAACAGCTCACCAAATCACCGCAATCCGCTACTCATTGGGCAGTTTTAAAATTGGCGATAAACCCATAGTATGGGGCGAAAGAATAACCTTCACCGTGATAAGTATCAACTGTAGGCCTGGATAGCACTAGATTGTAACTGCACACCAGGAAAAACGCGCCAAAACGAATAATCGTAATATTATCATGGTGTTTTAACTTCTGGATTTTTAACAAGACGGAGCTTGCCTTGACCGCGCCAAACCAAACAACCCCTCTTAGTTGCAGCTTTTTTTCTGCCACGCACACCGGCCACCGCCAAGAAAACCAAGACAGCTTTAAGGTTTTTACCAACCCTAGCGGCGGGGAATATTGGCTGGTAGTTGCCGATGGCATGGGCGGCCACCGAGGTGGCAGTATTGCGTCGCGCAGCGTGATTGAGGCCAGTGAGAAATGTTGGAGTGAACGACACGAGCGAGCAGACCCTAAAGTCTTTTTACAAAACTTTGTAGAGCAAGCCCATCAAGCAATAAATAACGCCGCAGAGCATTACCCCGATACTAACCCTAAAAGCACCGTCGCTGCTTTACTTATTCGCGATGGAAAGGCTGTTTCGGTGCATGTGGGTGATTCACGAGTTATTCAGTTTACTGATCATCAGTACGTAAAAAGAACGCTTGACCACTCGGTTGTACAGTTGCAGGTGCTGGACGGCAAAGTGGCCGAGGCCGATATGGCCACACACCCAGATCAAAATAAGCTCACAAACAATTTGGGTGGTGACCAAATACCCGAACCCGAAATTGAATCATGGCCGCTGAGTGGCAACGACTTATTTGTGGTGTGTTCCGATGGTTTTTGGGAGCTTTTCGACGCAGACCAAATGATCAAGGCGCTATCATCGATGACTTCCAATCAGCAATTGCTGAGTTTAATCAACGATAAATTGGCTGCGTTTTCAAATCACGACAATACCACCGTTATTGTCGCCACAGTTGGCGCGCCAGGGGCCGTCACGTCAAAGAGAAACACATCCAAATTACCCACATCGAAAAGAAGTGCTTGGCAAATACCGGCAGCCATTGCTGCACTGGTTTTATCTTTGGCAGTCTTTTTATGGATTACCGATAGCAACCAAACCCCTGAAGATAGCAACCAGCCCAACCCAACAAGTCAGAATAAAGAAACTAACCCAGAAATTATTCCCGAATCCAATCAAGATGGAAGCCAAAGTCAAGATAAAAGCCAAGGCAATAATAAAGCTATCGACGAAGGCGGTGTCGATAAAACTGCCGATACTACCGAACAAACTCCCACAACAGAAACTGGCACTAAACCCAATTATTCAATTCCTCATATTCCCACAATAAACTTAGAAACCTCCATTGCAAAAGCAAGCGAAAGCGATGGCTCAAAGGAAACGGAAGATTATTTAAAAGAAACGGGTCAATTGGGTGAGAACGATAAGCTGTCTACCGACGACAGCAAATCCCGATCTATTGGTAATAAGAAAATTGTATTATTGCAACAAACCTATAAAAACCTTCCGGTCATAGGCGCAGAAATTCGAACCACAATTGATGAAAATAAAATTGTAAGAGTATCCGGCAAACCGATTGCCGATGTAGAAGTTAATATCGATCCCCAATTGACCTTTCAACAAGCCCTAAAGATTGCCGCGAGCGAATTAAACGAAGAGCTTTCCAGCGATAAGACAGCACGTTTGGTGATATTTTCTACGGACTTGGGCTTTCGACTAGCGTGGCAAGGTGCAGTAAACACCAAACTAAGCCAAGAGGTGATGATTATAGCGGCAGACGATGGTCAAATTCTCTTGCGCCAACCGCTTTTGATCGGTGGTACAACAAATGAATAAGTTATTTTCGTTTTTTACTTCTCTAATTGTAGCCGCCTGCACCAGCTTTTGTTTTGCCAGCGCAGAACCAACAAACACTATAGAACCAAAAGTACAAAAAGGCACTGAACCCTTTGCAGAGGGACAAGCTTGGATTTCTTCTGGTATCCACAGAGAATTTAACTCACAAGATTCAAGCAATTTAAATGATGCAGCCGCAGTTAATAAATGGCTTAACAACACCGTAGCGGCCAACGTAGGCTTATCACAATCTGAAAAACTACTAGCCAATCGCCACCGGACTGTTGGTTCTTTTCAGATTTTTGCCGTTGAACAACAGTATTCTGGCATTCCCGTAATAGGCTATCAATCCAGAATTTCTATTGATAATGGCAAGGCCAAAACCTTACTGGGCCGGCATCATGGTTTTGATACGGTAGACGCCGAGCAACCCCTCTTAAGCTTGGAACAAATACAGCAAACTTTACAAACCGTTGATCTCCATGATTACCCGCAACAATCTCGATTGGTGTATTGGCCCGGTTACAACAATACGTTGAGATTGGCTTATGAGTTCTCCGGTGCATTTAGAAAAAATAATAGGCAAACAGAAGAACAGATCATTGTTTCTGCGGTTACAGGTGAGGTTTTTAATCGCCGACCGCTTATTCACGATGCGCTAAAGCGGCATGTTGCCGATTTTGGCGCAGCTTGTCGCGACCACAATGTTCGATCGGTTATGCCAACACCGTTAAGCTTATTAGTGCAAGGATTGGCAAAAACTGTTTATTCGCGCACAGAAGGACAATCGTCCAGCGGCGATGCCATCGCTGACGGGGTGTACGATTTGCTTGGCCATTCGTATACGTTTTTAAATGATTTATTCGAAATGGACAGCCTCGACAATCGTGGTATGACGCTATCGGCATTTACCAACGTACGATTTGCCAAGGGCTCCTACGACCCGCAGTGTGTGGGCGATGCCTTTAATGCTTCTTGGCATCGGCTCTGGAACTCGTTGTATTTAACTCGCGACGCTAATCGATTTGTGGAAGTCGTGGCCCATGAGTTAGGCCACGGACTCATCAGTAAAGGCAGTAATTTAGTTTATCAAAAAGAGCCCGGCGCTTTAAACGAAGCCATTGCCGATGCCATTGGTGTGGGTTTTCGTGGCTGGTATGAATTAGGGCAGGGCAGCCGTCAAATCGGTACAGTGCCAGAAGATTTTTGGGCGCTGCGCAGTCCGCAGGGCATTCTCAGGCATTTAAAATACCCCAAACAAGCCGGCGAATACCCCGACCACTACAATGATTTTGTTTATACCAGTGCGGATAACGGTGGCGTGCACATTAACTCGTCCATAATGAACGTTGGATTTTATTTGCTCTCAGAGGGCGGGCAGCATCCTCGATTGACTACGGGAACAACAGTTCGCGGTATTGGATTAATAAAAGCCACGCAAATTGTTGGTTTGTCCGCTTCGGCTATTCTCACCTCGCATTCTAATTTCGAGGACGCTCGATACGGCTACGCGCACACCGCCGAATTACTTTTTGGCAGAAATTCACGCGAATGGGTCGCAGTGCATCAATCCATGGATGCCATAGGTATACCGGGTGATTGGCAAATGCCAACAAACCTCGAGCCAGAAGAACCTGAACCTGAACCTGAACCTGAAAAAAATGAACCCGAGATAGACGAAAAATCAAACCCAGAAGAAAAACAAGCCAACAATAACGACGATTCCGGTTCCGATGAATTAGGCAATAAAAATACCGAGCCTGATCAATCTTTACCAACACTTTCCACAAAACAACTGGCCGCAATATTATTAATACTCGTTGCTATTGCCTTGTTGTTGTTATTTTTTATCTACTGGCGCAGTAAAAACCAAAAACTCGAATCGAACAGTTTTGAGGCCAATGCGCAGAAAGTACCAACTCCAAAGTCAGAAAACGCCGAATCGTCTAAAGCACAAACCCCAACGTTAAAAAATAAGAATCCTCGAGAGTTAAAAGACAATACGCGATGGGCATTAACCTCCAGCAGCAGTCATAAAAACAGTAAAAACTTAGAGTTGCCCACTCAGTGGTTAACCGGTCGAGAAGGACTGGTTATCGGCCGGGCCGCCGACTTAGTTCATATCGAACTGGAAGAAAGCAGCGTATCACGACGTCATTGTCGATTACGTGCTGAGGGCAATCAGTTATTTATTGAGGATTTGAACAGCAGCCAGGGTACTCAGGTTAATCAAGCCAAATTAACGGCGTTCCAAGCTGTGGAATTAAAAGACGGCGACTCTCTATCAATTGCCGAGGTCCAATGTCGCTTAGTTCGGCTTTAATGACTGTGGAAGTGTCTGCAAGCTTAAAGCGTTAATTTTTTAACCGCGTATGTCGTTGTAAGCACAAGAAAGGAAAAACGAGGAGAAATAGAAATGGCGGTGGGGCAGGGATTCGAACCCTGGGAGCTGTTACACTCAACGGTTTTCAAGACCGCCGCTTTCGGCCACTCAGCCACCCCACCGGAAAGGTCTGCGATTATACAGAGCTAAACTGCCAAGGCAATACCGTAACTCTTTATTTTTCTTAGTAATTGTTATTGCTTTGGCACTTGTTTAAAAATTGACTTGTCCTGTGTTCATCCCTCGCTCCCAACGAGGTGCGAGGGGGTATTGGGATCAATTTGCCGTTTCTTTCGCCCGCGGATCGTTGGCCGGGCGCACCAATTGGCGCGGCTGGCGATTAATGGCCGCAGGAGCACTTGTGTCCAGAGGCGAAGACAAGCTAACTTCGTGCGAGATGGAGCGAATCTCGGCATCCAATTTGGGCGAGGGCTTCACTCTGGGGTCGTTACCCGCTCTCTGGCCGCTGGCTTTTTGGCCACTCGATTCCTGAGTTGAATTTGACGAAGCAGGTTCAATCGTAGGGCTTTGCGGCTCAGGCTCTGGATGTTGAACTTCTGGCTGCTGAACTTCTGGCTTATGAGCCGCTACTTGCTCGGTCTCAGCGACTTCTGCTGGCTGACTAGCCTGAGCTGCATTGGGCTCTTCGGTTACAGAAGTACCAGTTTCTGCATTAGCTGTGGCTTCTGTTTCTGCGCTAGTTGTTTCTGCTCGAGTCTCATCCTCGTGAGCGTTCTCTGTCGAAGAAGAATCATCTGCCGAAGAAGAATCGTTTTCTTCGGTTGCCGGCAAATTGGCCTGAGGTGCTGCCGTAGGCTTTTCAGGAGCAGAATCATCAACCGCAGGTGAAACCGAGGCATTGGACTCCACAGTGACTTGCGGCTCAGCCTGTTGGGTTGGTGCTTCATTAGCTGTTACTGATTCAGTTGCTGGTGATGTAACCGCAGACGCCTCTGTGCTTGCCGTTTTCTTCGCGGCCACGTCTTGGGTGTTTTCCTCAACCGGTTGAGCCGATGCTGGTTGTTCTGCAGATGTCTCAACAGACGCTTTGCCAACGGCCATTTCTTGAGCCGAAATCGCTTGGGCTACCTGATTATCCAAACCAGTTTGCTCGGCTTTCGACTCGGCGCTGACTTCTGTATCACTGCGGGTTTGTGCAGTTGCAGGTTGCTGGGCTTCATTGAGATCCAAATCTCGGCGTCCGCGTCGACGCTGCTGCGGGCGAGGCTTTTTATTGGCCGGGCGCTTGGCGGGACGATTTTCGTTGACGCTGTTATCGGTGTTCGATTTTTCCTGCTGATTGTTCTTGGCTTTGTTGTCTTGTTGCTCGCCGTTTTTGCTTTTGGGGCTGTTGCGTGTGTCCTTCTTGGGTTTTGGCTTGCGTTTTTGCCCCTGTGCGTCGTCGGCATTGGACTTATTGTTGGGTTTTTGGCCGTTATTGGAACGCCGATTGTCACGGTTATCGGGTCGCGAGCGATTGCGGCGGCCATTGTTGTCTTGCCCACGTCGACCCTTACCACGCTGGGGTTTAACCGGTTGCTCTTCTTCAGTTTCGAACAATTCTTTAAAGAATTTAACAAGTTTCGACACCAAACCCGGCTCTTTAGCGGGAGGTGGGGCCGGCTTCGAAGGCGCAACTTGTTGAACTGCTGGCTTGGGTTGCTCTAATGCAGCTTCGCGAATAAGACTCTTTTGTTGCTCAGTGCTGGCTTCTTCAGGCTTGAAGGTAATTTTGTAACTGGTTTCGAGCGTGCCTTCATCATCGGCCCGCAAGCGCTGCACCTCAAAGTGCGGCGTATGCAAATCTTCGCTGGGAACAATTACCACGCGGGTGCTGTTACGCGTTTCGATATCGAAAATGGATTTGCGCTTTTCATTGAGTAGGTAAGTCCCCACAGAAACCGGCGTAATCGCTCGAATTTCTGCGCTGTGTTCTTTTTGCGCTTCTTCTTCAATGAGTCGCAATATCGACAGCGCCATGGGCTTGGTGCTTAAAATTGTGCCTTGGCCGCTACAACGCGGGCAAACCTTTGAGGTGGTTTCTCCAAGTGAAGGACGCAGTCGCTGGCGAGACATTTCCAGAAGACCAAAACGTGAAATACGCGCGGTTTGAACGCGCGCTCGGTCCATGGTCAAGGCATCGCGCAGACGATTTTCCACTTCGCGTTGGTTTCGGGAAGATTGCATATCGATAAAGTCAATCACCTGCAAACCACCGATATCGCGCAGGCGCAGTTGGCGGGCGATTTCGTCGGCAGCTTCGAGGTTGGTTTGTAAGGCAGTCTCTTCGATATCGCCGCCCTTGGTGGCTCTGGCCGAGTTAATATCGATGGAGACCAGCGCTTCGGTTACATCGATAACAATCGAGCCACCGGACGGCAGCTTAACTTCGCGCTGAAAAGCCGTTTGGATTTGGCTCTCAATCTGAAAGCGGCTAAATAGGGCAGTGGGTTCGTTATAGAGTTTGACCTTGTTACGATAGTTGGGCATAACCTGATCAACAAAGGTACAGGCTTCTTCGTAAGCATCGGGATTATCGACGATGACCTCACCAATATCCGGGCGCAGATAGTCGCGAATCGCTCGAATAATGACGTTGCTTTCTTGGAATAAAAAGTACGGGGCCTTGTATTTGTCAGACTCAGACTTAATAGAGCTCCAGAGATGTAGCAAATAGTCCAAATCCCACTGCAATTCCTCGGCGCTGCGGCCAACACCGGCGGTACGTACAATTACACCCATACCGCTGGGAACTTCAATTTTATTGAGTGCTTCGCGCAGTTCACTGCGGTCGTCGCCATCAATGCGACGAGAAATGCCACCGGCACGCGGATTGTTCGGCATTAACACCAAGTAGCGACCCGCCAAACTGATAAAGGTGGTTAGAGCAGCACCCTTGTTACCACGCTCTTCTTTATCGACTTGAACAATAACTTCGGTGCCTTCTTTCACCACATCTTTGATGCGCATGCGGCCGTCGAGGTCTTTGGGGTTTTTGTAAAAGTATTCGCGGGAGATTTCTTTCAGTGGCAGAAAGCCATGGCGACCGCCGTTGTCGTATTCAACAAACGCCGCTTCCAAGCTGGGTTCGATGCGGGTGATTTTGCCTTTATAAACGTTGGCTTTCTTTTGCTCTCTGGTGCGGTTTTCTATATCGAGGTCATACAACCACTGGCCATCGACCAGGGCCACCCTCAGCTCTTCAGGCTGAGTGGCGTTAATAAGCATTCTTTTCATTGGTTTCCTAGTTTATTTACCAGGCATCAACAAATAAAAGGCGAGCAGCGGTGTAGAGGGGCAGACGGGGTAGGCGAGTACAAAGGACTGGTTTAGCAATGTGAGCGAGCCAGCGGCTGTTAAAAAACTCATTTTGAGATCAATAACTTACGCGTTCGACGCACAGCGGCTGTCGAGTCCTTAATGGCATTTCGAGGTATAAAACAATCGAATTTTTAACCAATTCACCTGTGTATACACTAGATTTCCAAAATATCGGTTTCTATATGTAACATGTTTTAAAAGCCGGGCCGATATAAACTTGCCCAGTCCTTTAGAACGACTCTTGAATCTCAAACGTTGGATCAACACTTCGTTATGTTACATGCCGGGTATCGATACTAACCCGATCGCTTCGATTCTCTCTCAATTAAATACTTATAATCGAAATGTTGATAACCAAATGTTTGGTATTCATCCAGTCAACAATTGTTGTTAGCTGATGTATTTTGTCTGATTCTCTATTATCTCTGCCGGCGTTACTTGCCGATGCAGTTAGCGTTCGCCTCCCGTGTGAGGGGAAACGGTTGTTAATAGCGCGCGTTTTGATTCAAATAAGTTAATTCAAGTTGCGGTGCTAAATTTCGGTCTCTATAAGGTAAAGCCGAAGGGCTTAGCAATTTTGGTTTACCTAATAAACACCAACTTCAGTGTCTGTGGACAGAACCAGGCAGCACAACACTGTAAGCATAAAGCTTGTGAATAGTGCGGCTAAACAGTGGCTTCAATACTAATGAGCCAGTGGCTTGCAACCTGATGAGCGCCATTTTGCCTCTCATCAACCCCTACAAACTTGCAATAGTAATCATTACTCGGCAAGGCATAGCAGGGAAACACAAGTAAAGCCCTATTCACTACCTGTAGTCCATCTATCAATCTAACAACTTTACGAAAATCTTGCAACTGGCATATTCTGGTTATATTCGGTAAATTGGCCCGCTTAACTCAGACCTAATGCCATATTGTTGGCATTCTATAACGCGGTAATTTACCCGTAAACTTTAAGCTAAACGATTAATCGAGCACGCCTTTGTCATCACAACCCGGCACTTACCGCACTGTTCAATGGGTTACCGTAGAGCCCGAGTACGAAGGACAGCGAGTCGATAACTTTCTGTTTAATCGTTTAAAAGGCGTGCCCAAATCTCGCGTCTATCGCATTTTACGCAAGGGCGAAGTACGTATTAATAAAGCGCGCGTTAAGCCGGAGTACAAACTAAAATCCGGCGACTCTCTAAGAATACCGCCCATCCGCATGGATGATCAGGCCTCCAAGCCCAAAGCTGTTCCCAGCCAGTCGCTTTGGCAGCATTTAAACCAATCGATTCTCTTCGAAGACGATACACTCATGGTGATCAACAAACCGTCAGGCATGGCCGTGCACGGCGGCGACGGAATCGAATTAGGATTGATTGAAGCTATGCGGCAAATTCGTGATGATTGTCGCTACCTGGAGTTAGTGCATCGGTTGGACAAAGAGACCTCCGGTTGCGTGATGATTGCCAAAAAACGGTCCATGCTAAAGCACCTGCAGAACCAACTGCGCAACCCCGGCGGAATTGATAAGCGCTATTTGGCACTGGTGTACGGAGCTTGGCCTCGGCGGGTTTCACACATAGAGCAGCCGTTAAAGCGCCTGGAACTGCCCGACGGCAACCGAATTGTAAAAGTGCACCCAGAAGGCAAACCCAGTGCAACAAACTTTACAATCGTTGAGCAATTTACACTAAGAGGCGTTGGTCCGCTCACCCTTGTGGAAGCCAAACCACTAACCGGGCGCACCCATCAAATTCGGGTTCATGCTCAATTTGCGGGTCACTCACTCATTGGCGATAAAAAATACGGTAACGACGACATCAATAAAGCTGTGGCCCAAGTGGCGCCCACGCGCCTTTGCCTTCATGCCAAAAGTTTGGTTATCCCACCGCCAGAAACCGAGCCTTTTACTGTTGAGGCACCGTTATTGCCGGATTTAACATTGCTACTAGACCGATTACGCACGGAGGAATAATCAGTGCTGTATGTTTTTGATTGGGATGGAACCCTGTGCAATTCACTGGAAAAAATCGTCAGCTGCTTACGCAAAGCCGCAGAACTGGCCGGCGAACCCGAGTTGTGTCCGGATCGAGCGCGACAAATTATCGGTTTAGCCTTACCCGAAGCCATAGAAACATTGTTCCCCAATACCAGCGGCCACTTGCGAGACGCCATCGCCGACCATTACCGCTCTGTGTTTATCAGCGATCAAACACCCACGCAATTATTTGCCGAGGCAATCGAAACATTGAACGGCCTAAAGCAGCGGGGCCACCGACTGGCCGTTGCGACGGGCAAAAGTCGGCGAGGATTGGATAAAAATTTAAACGATACGGGTTTGGATGGCTTTTTCTGCGCCACCCGGTGCGCTGATGAGACAGTCTCTAAACCCGATCCCACCATGTTATTTCAATTGTTAGAAGAGCTGGAAACCGAACCCCAACAAGCGGTAATGATTGGTGACACCACTTTCGATCTGGCCATGGCCGAAGCTGCAGGTATGGAGCGCATTGGGGTGAGCTTTGGCTCGCACTCGGTTCAGCAACTGCAAGCGCATAATCCCGCTTTAATAATTGATGATTTGCGCGAGCTCCTCTCTTGGCAGTCCACTTGATCAGCTAACAGGAACCTTTTAAGTCTAAACACAGTCTTTCATCGTTCGGATCGCATCTATTTACCCAACTGATTATTTAATTGATTAAAACAGAGGTTAACGTGGCGGAGCATCCCTCACAGAATTTATCGACAAAAGAATGGGCATTGATCGAAAAAATACTGCTCGAAAGTCACAAAGAGCAGAAACGCTCGCGTCGCTGGAGTATTTTTTTTCGAGTTTTAATTTTTGTGTATATTTTCGCCGGCCTCCTGCTGTTTAGAGCCAGCGGCCAATTAGACGGCGCAGTGCAATCTCGCTCGGAGCATGTGGCGGTGGTACCCATCGACGGCGTAATTTCCGCCGGCGACCCAGCCAACGCCAACGACGTCGCGGCCAGTTTGCGCAGCGCATTCAAAGCCGAACACAGCAAAGCCATATTGCTCACCATCAATAGCCCTGGCGGCAGCCCGGTACAAGCGGGGTACATCAACGATGAAATCTATCGCCTTAAAGCGATGTACCCAGATAAAAAAGTCTATGCCGCCATATCGGATATTGGTGCTTCGGGAGCCTATTACATCGCAGCCGCAGCCGACGAGATCTATGCTGATAAAGCCAGCCTAGTGGGATCGATTGGCGTTACCGCTTCAGGCTTTGGCTTTGTGGGCCTAATGGATAAGTTGGGCGTAGAGCGGCGTAATTACACCTCTGGCGATCACAAGGGGTTTCTAGATCCTTTCTCACCAGAACAACCCGAGGAAGTTAAATTCTGGGGCTCTGTTTTAGAATCCACCCATCAGCAATTCATCGAGGTCGTAGAAAAAGGCCGCGGCGATAAACTCGCCGACGACGATCAACTCTACAGCGGTTTAATCTGGAACGGCGAACAAGCACTGGAGCTGGGATTAATCGATGGCCTAGGCAGCGCAGGTTATGTGGCTCGCGAGATAGTGGGTATCGAAGACATTGTGGATTACGGCAAAAAGAACAGTCCGCTGGAAAAAATTATCGACCAATTGGGTGTTTCAATCGGTCGTGGCGCGGCCAGCGCGCTCGAAACAGAGCAGCGCATCGAATTGCGCTAGTTGGAATTGAGAAGTTAACGCCTAATAAGCAGTCGTCGCCATTGCAATCGACTTTTTTAATCGACATAACCTTGATTACCCTGAAAAGGACGTTGAATGCCTATAATTTTTGCATTCGTGAGTGACGATAAGGGATTGGAAGTATTTGAAGATGAGATGCCTGCAATCTCTTCCTTTGAAGGAATAGACGTTCAAGACGTTCCTATTTTGTTCTGGGATGCTTCTGGTCAGCCTTTAAAGGTTGTCTTTGATATTCCCAATAAACGAGGAAAGTTATCAGTGGTTTCGGGTGAATATCGGTTGGAACCAGGAGGGGAATCCGCTCCACTATTAGAAGTACTTGATCAGGTATCTTATGTAGACGGTCCCAATCCATTTGTTAGCATAGATGCGGTTCGGCAGCATTTAACAAGTCAAGCCAAATGGGACGCCGAAAGCGGCACCCCTGATTAAAGCGATCATCCCTCGCTGATTTCCGTATTAGCGAGGGGATCAAAGTTGTGCTGGCGCAATAGTTTACATAAGCTAATCAACGGCAGGCCCACCAACGCATTGGGGTCATCGCAGTGGATGTATTCAAACAAGCTAATGCCCAGCCCCTCGGCCTTAAAACTGCCCGCACAGTCGTAGGGTTGTTCGATTTGGAGGTAGCGCGTGATCTCTGGCTCGCTGAGGGTTCGAAACTTAACGGTAATTTCGTCCACCGAGCAATAGCTGGCTCCGCTGGCTGCATTGAGCACGCAACATCCGGTGTAAAACTGCACGATTTGCCCCTGCGAATGCGCTAATTGCTGGTACGCTTGTTCGAATCCACCGGGCTTGTTCAAGATCGTGGTTCCAAGCGCTGCCACCTGATCCGAGCCGATAATTAAACTTTGCTCGTTGTCTATTGGCCGCTCAGCCAATTGATCGGCCACAGCCCGCGCTTTGGCTTCACTCAAGCGTAACGCTCGATCTTTTGGTGATTCGCCGGCGATGCAGTATTCATCGATGTGGCTCGGATGCTGGCTGAAGGCCAGTTGCAATTTACCTAATAATTCAGCCCGATACGGCGATTGCGACGCTAAAATGAGCTTCACCGACTCTACCTTCTAAAAATTTCTTTAAAAACAACATTTTCTTTGACAGCCATGGGCCGTGGCCATAGAATTGCGCCCTTATGACTCAAGCTTCAGTACCAAGAGTTTTACCCCAGTACATAGACGCTCGTAAAGTTGCCCAACAAGGCGGTGAGCTGAAGGGCAGTGTACCGGTGGATGCTCTAGAGCGGTTATTGCAAACCCTAACGGGTTACCATAATGCAATAACAGTGGATCTTTTCTTAGAGTTTGACGACCAAAAACGGACCACCGTAACAGGAAGTCTAGAGGTCGATGTGGAGTTACAGTGCCAACGCTGTTTGGCCAATACAACATATCCGGTTTCTATTTCTGTAAACGTGGCCATCGTCAGCACTGAAGAGCAGGTCAAAATGCTACCACGGACTATCGATCCTTGGTTAGTTACTGAGGCTAACGCCGATTTGTACGGCTTGATCGAAGACGAGATTCTGCTGGCTCTGCCCATGGTGGCTTACCACCCAGAACCGTGCATTGATAAAAGCTTGTACACATCGTCGGATGACAACATTAACAGTGGGTGTGAAGAAGAATCTGAAAACCCATTTAGCGTTTTGGAGCAACTTAAGGGCTCGCCGCGCAAATGATCTCGTAGGATTATCTCGAGACAAGGCGCCCCTGGCTGCATTGAGACTAGAATTGAATCAAACCAGATTTTAGGAGCTTAACCAATGGCCGTTCAACAGAACAGAAAAACCCGCTCACGTCGTGGTATGCGTCGTTCACACGATGCGCTAACCGGTCCAACTTTGTCTTTGGATCCAACTACCGGCGAAAAGCACTTACGTCACCACGTAACTCCCGACGGTTTCTACCGTGGCAAGAAGGTAGTTGAAACTGGCGAAGAATAGGGTTGCCGCAACCAATACGAATCGCAGTTGATGCTATGGGCGGGGATTTAGGTCCCCGCGCTACCTTCCCGGCCAGCATCGAGTTTGCACGCAAATATCCTCAAATACGCCTCTCCGTTTTTTACACCGCAACCGACGATTTCAACGAGCTACTGACTCGCTTTTCTTCCCTGCCAGCCAACTTATCAATTATCGAGACCGACTGCTTTGTTAGCATGGAAGACTCGGCTACCTCGGCACTGCGCAATAAAATCAATTCGTCTATGGCCAAAGCCATAACCGCCTTGGAGGAGGACGAAGCCGATGTCTGCGTCAGTTGCGGCAATACCGCAGCCTTAATGGCCCTGGGTTGCCATATTTTGGGTACTTTCGACAATATTCGCCGTCCAGCCATCGGCAAAGCTATTCCCACGGTTACCAGCCACAGTTACATGCTTGATCTCGGTGCCAACACCAATACCGATAGCCCGTCGCTGGTTAATTTTGCGCGCATGGGCAGCGCACTGGCCGAAACCAACGGCATTAGCACCAACCCGAAAGTCGCGCTACTCAATATTGGCGCTGAAGACATCAAAGGTAATCAGGTCATTCGCGAGGCTCACGATCTATTAACCGCCGAGCCAAACATCAACTATGTAGGTTTTATTGAAGGCGATTCCATCTACAGTGGCGATGTGGACGTAATCGTTTGCGATGGCTTTGTGGGCAATGTTGCGCTAAAAGTAAGTGAAGGTGTGGCGAAAATGGCCTTAACGCAATTGAAATCATCGTTCAAACAAAACCTCTATGGACGCCTACTTGGCCGATTTGCCCGGCCTTTATTGCGAAAATGGCATAAACAATTTGATCCCGCGAGATATAATGGCGCTTACTTTTTAGGGCTCAATAAACCCGTGATCAAAAGCCACGGGGCATCCGATGAACGCAGTTTCTCCTGCGCCCTGGAACAGGCCTACGATATGGCCAACAGACATTTGGTTGAAAGACTCAAGCAACAATGTGCAACAGCCAGCGCAAAATAGAGTTGGCCCATCGAGCGGTTTTAACTTTCAATTAAATTTGATTAGGCAGTACAGATTATGTCGAACTCTCAGTTAGCATTTGTGTTTCCCGGCCAAGGCTCTCAAAGCAAAGGCATGTTGGCCGAAATGGCCGCAGAATACAGCCAAGTACTAACCACCTTCGAGCAAGCGTCCGAGGTTTTGGGCTACGATCTATGGGATCTGTGCCAAAACGGCGAAGATGGCGCAATCGACATGACCGAAGTCACCCAACCCTTATTGCTTACCGCCAGCTATTCGCTTTGGCAAGTTTGGCAATCAATTAGCAGCACAAAACCCTCTCTGCTTGCAGGCCACAGCTTGGGCGAGTGGTCTGCTCTAGTGGCCAGCGGCGTGGTTGCGTTTACCGATGCCGTTAAACTGGTCCGAGCACGCGGCCAGTACATGCAAGAATGTGTGCCGGCTGGAGTGGGCTCCATGGCCGCGATCATCGGCTTAGACGACACAAAAATCGAAGAATGTTGTGCCGAATCGGGTCAAAACGAAGTTGTCTCCGCGGTTAACTACAATGCGCCTGGCCAAGTTGTTATTGCCGGACACAAAAACGCCGTCGATCGTGCCATTGAGGCCTGTAAGGCAGCCGGTGCCAAAAAAGCCATGCCGTTAGCGGTGAGCGCACAGTTCCA
>CAYFFE010000037.1:0-30513 GCA_964342265.1 uncultured Cellvibrionaceae bacterium
GAGCGGATACTCGCACCGGCGTGCATTAAATCGAAGGCTTTGTTGATGTCCGATAACGGCATGGTGTGGGTGATTAAATCATCGATATTAATGCGCCCTTCCATATACCAATCAACAATTTTGGGCACATCGGTGCGACCTCTGGCCCCGCCAAAAGCCGTGCCTTTCCAGGTGCGGCCGGTTACCAATTGAAACGGACGCGTGCTGATTTCCTGTCCTGCGCCGGCCACGCCAACAATACAACTTTGCCCCCAGCCTTTGTGCGCGCATTCCAGCGCTTGGCGCATCACGTTTACATTACCAATGCATTCAAAACTGAAATCCACCCCGCCGCCGGTGAGCTGGATGATGTGATCGACAACATTGTCCACCTCGTTGGCGTTGACGAAATCGGTCATGCCAAAGCGCTTGGCGAGCGCCACCTTACTGGGATTAATATCCACACCAATGATCCGCCCAGCGCCGACCATTTTGGCTCCCTGAATAACATTCAAACCAATGCCACCCAAGCCAAACACGGCCACCGTGCTGCCCGGCTCTACCTTCATGGTAAATGCCACGGCACCAATACCGGTGGTGACACCGCAGCCGATGTAGCAGATTTTATCGAACGGTGCGTCCTGTCGAACTTTGGCCAGGGCGATTTCCGGTAAGACGGTGTAATTGGAAAAAGTTGAACAGCCCATGTAATGCAAAATTGGTTCGCCATCGATGGAAAAGCGGCTGGTGCCATCGGGCATTAAACCCTGCCCTTGAGTGGTGCGAATCGCCTGACAAAGGTTTGTTTTTGGATGTAAACAATATTCACACTGGCGGCACTCGGGCGTGTAGAGCGGAATCACGTGGTCGCCGGGCTTAACGCTGGTAACACCCGCGCCCACTTCCACCACGACTCCAGCCCCTTCATGCCCCAAAATGGCAGGGAAAGCGCCTTCGGGATCGTCGCCCGACAGGGTAAACGCATCCGTATGGCACACGCCGGTTGCCTTAACTTCAATCAAAACCTCCCCGGCTTTAGGGCCCTGCAACTCGACATCGACAACCTGTAAGGGTTTGCCAGCTTCAAAAGCCACTGCTGCTCGTGTTTTCATTGGGATACCTCGCTGTTAAGCACTCGCCGGGGGAATTTAGAAAAATAATAAAGGCCGGAGGGTAATAAGTTCCACTACCTCCATAAACCCGTTAACATTCACAACACTGTTGCTCTTTAAAAACAATAAATGATTGCCTTATGAAACGATGGGAAGCCATAGAAGCGTTTGTGCGCGTGGTTGATAGCGGTAGCTTCTCATTGGCGGCCGATAAACTGAACGTATCCAAATCACACGTCAGTCGACTTATTGCCCAATTGGAAGACCAATTGGATGTGCTGTTACTCAACCGCACTACTCGGGTTATTTCGCTCACCGACGCCGGCCAGAGCTTTTATCCCACCTGCCGCGATCTGCTAAACACGCTGGAAGAAGCCGAGCAAACCTTAATCGACCAACAGCATCATGCCCGTGGCCTACTCCATGTGTCTGTTGCTGGCCAGTTTGGCGAGGATTACCTAGCCCCAGCAGCCGTAAAATTTATGGCCAAATACCCCCAGGTTTCGGTGCATATCGATTTTAACAATCGCCTGGTCGACCTAGTGGCCGAAGGCTATGATCTGGCCATTCGCGCCGGGCGACTGCGGGATTCATCCTTAATTGCCCGTCGCATTGCGCCGCGCAAGCTCTACATTTGTGCCAGCCCGGCGTATTTCGAGCGCCTGGGCGAGCCCACCGATCTGCAAAGCCTGCGCAACCACAACTGTTTGGTGGGTACACTGCAAACGTGGCGCTTTCGCGAGCAGAGCCGCCATTTGGATTTACGAGTGGAGGGCAACTGGCGCAGTAATAACGGCCGCGCTCTGGTGCACGCAGCTCTATCGGGTTTAGGGCTGGTGCAATTACCGTCCTATTATTTAGAGTCACACATCCAAAGCGGCCAGTTGCAAAAAACCCTAGAGGAGTTCTACCCCACCGACACCGGCACTTGGGCCGTGTACCCCAGTAATCGACACATGTCGCAAAAGGTGCGGTTATTCATTAACTTTTTAGTGGAAGAATTCTCCCACATGTAACTCACCGCCAGTCAGCTTTTGCCAATTGACGACCGTATCCCGTTATCTTTTATGTGTAATTCGTTTAAGGTGCGCCGGGGCCTCTCGGGGTGATCCCATAACCGAATTACTCAGTAAAAACATGACAAACCAACGTTTAAGCGATTTTTAACGCCCAAAACTGTTGAGATTTAAGCAAAGCTTGCCAACAATTAGCAGTAACTATGTGCCATTGACAAGGGACTACCTATGACGACTTACAAAGCCCCAACAGACGATTACGCGTTCTTGCTGGAACATCTGTTCGATTACTCACAAATTGCCTCCCTACCAGGCTTTACCGACGCCGACTTCGATACCGTAAAAGAAGTCATGCCAGAAGCCGCCCGCTTCTTTGAGCAAGAACTTGCGCCGACCAACCTGGCGTGCGATCAAGAAGGCAGCCATCTTGTTGACGGTAAAGTCAAAGTACCTGGGGTCATCGAAAAAATTCACCCAAGCGTGGTTGAATCCGGTTGGCTTGGCTTGGGCAACACGCCTGAATACGGCGGTTCCGGCTTTCCGAATGTGGTGAACCTTGCCGTTTACGAGATGATGATCTCCAGTAACGTGTCCTACAGCTTAATGCCGATTCTCACCCAAGGTGTGATTCGTTCGCTGGAAACCTACGGTAGCGAAGAGCAAAAAAACACCTATCTCTCTAAGCTGATCAGCTGTGAGTGGTCGGGCACCATGAATTTAACCGAAGCCAACGCCGGCAGTGATTTGAGTGGCGTAGCCACCAAAGCCGTGCCAGCGGGCGATCACTACAAATTGTTCGGCCAAAAGATTTACATCTCCTGGGGCGATACCGAATTAACCGACAACGTGATTCAGTTGGTCTTGGCCAGAACCCCCGATGCCCCCGAAGGCACTCGCGGTATTTCGATGTTTATCGTGCCCAAATATTTGGTCAACCCCGACGGCAGCTTGGGTGAGCGCAACGATGTCAAAGCGATTTCCACCGAACATAAAATGGGCATTCACACCAGTCCAACCTGCGTGATGCAATACGGCGATAACGACGGTGCTGTGGGTTATTTGGTGGGCGAGGAAAACAAAGGCCTCATGTACATGTTTGCCGTTATGAACCACGCGCGCCTCATGGTGGGCCATCAGGGAATTGGTGTTGCCGAGCGCGCCTTTCAGCAAGCTTTGGCCTACTCCAAAGATCGCATTCAAGGCGCGATTAAAGGCCAAAAAGTACCCATCGTTGCTCACGAAGATGTACGCCGTATGCTGATGGAAATGCGCGCCCTCACCGAGTCGGCTCGAGCCATGTCGTTCTACGCCATTGCCTGTGAAGATCGCGTTAGTCACGGCGTGGATGAACAAGACAAAAAAGACAACCACCTACTCGTGGATATTCTTACCCCTCTGGTTAAATCCTGGGGCACAGAAACCGCCATCGAAATTACCTCTCAAGGCGTGCAGGTGCACGGTGGCATGGGCTATATCGAAGAAACCGGCGCGGCTCAACACTTGCGTGATTGCCGAATTTTCGCCATCTACGAAGGTACCAACGGCATTCAGGCCTTGGATTTCATCGGCCGCAAATGTCAGCGCGACGGCGGCGAAGGTCTGCAGTTGTTACTCAAACAAATCGCCGATTTTGCCGCGGGCTCCAAGCACGAAGCGGCACTTACACAAGCGGCCGATCAATGTCGCGAAGCACTAACCTACGTGCTCGCCAATACCGATCAGGCACCGGCTGTGGCATTCGACTTTATGATGCTGTTCTGCAACACCTTAGCCGGCGGCTTAATGGCTGCATCACACAAAAAAGCCCAGGCGTTAAAAGAGTCCGGTGGCAATAGCGTGTTTTGCGATCAAAAAATGGCCACGGCGGATTTCTTTGTGCACAAGATCCTACCCAGAAACCACGCCTATTTAGCCGGTGTATTGTCACCCAATGATTTGGGCGATTGGCAACAATGGATGGAAGCCAACTAAACAGTGGCTTCCATCCATCGCCACGATTGCTGCACATAAAACTGCAGACGCAAAAAAGGCCGCAATTTGCGGCCTTTTTTGTGTGCTTCTACTTTCGAACTAGCCAAGATTTGCAGCGGCAAATTCCCAGTTAACCAAGTTCCAGAAAGCTTCCATGTAGCTTGGGCGCGCATTGCGGTAGTCGATATAGTAAGCGTGCTCCCAAACATCAACAGTCAACAAAGGTGTAATGCCGTCTTCAGTGATTGGGCAGCCGGCGTTGCTGGTGTTCATAATATCCAAAGTACCGTCAGCTTTTTTAACCAACCAAGTCCAACCAGAACCAAAGTTGTTGATGGCGCTGTTGGTGAATACTTCTTTAAAGTTAGCGAAAGAATCCCACTTGGCGTTAATGGCATCGGCCAAAGCGCCGGTAGGCTCACCACCGCCGTTCGGGCTTAGGCAGTTCCAGTAGAAAGTGTGGTTCCAAACTTGTGCAGCGTTGTTAAAAATACCGCCGCTGGAAGATTTAACGATTTCTTCCAGGCTCTTAGAGGCATCGTCGGTGCCTTCTACCAAGCCGTTTAATTTAACCACATAAGTGTTGTGGTGTTTGCCGTAGTGAAATTCCAGCGTTTCCTCAGAGATGTGTGGGGCCAGTGCATCTTTTGCGTAAGGTAGTGGGGGCAATTCAAAAGCCATGGTCTCTTTTCCTTCGTGTCAGGTTAATTTCATCTTGGTTGCTTTTTTCACAGCTACCACCATGGGGGCAAGTAGCTGTATTTCAACTCTCGCAATATCAAACAATAACGATTCTACCGTATTCAACAAAACCGTTATGCATTCACTGTACCGATAGAGTAACACCGCTATCTAACAGTTCCATTTAACCGCCAATTCTGTCATTTCATTCAAAACTTCGTCATATTGCGCATAGGCAAGTAATAGCCCCTTCGCTAACATGGTTGATTGGTATTTTTTATGCCTTTAATTAAGCCCAATACATTTGACCATGGGGTCTTTGGAACAAACTGGCAATGAGAGCGCCACAACAAATATTCCGAGTCAGACGGCAATACAATCAATGGGTAGGTAACCAGACTCTGGAAGACTACTCGCTGCGCTTTACCGCCACCCACGCTCGACGTTTTAGCATCGATCAAGTCGCCAAAACCGCCTTGGGTGCCACTGCTTTTTTAGCGCTTGAGGCCATTGCTGCGGCCGTTACACTCAATTACGGCTTTGTAAACTTCTTCTGGGCGATGATTACGGTCTCGCTGGTGATTATGATCACCGGCGCACCCATTACCTATTACGCCGCCAAACATGGTTTGGATATCGACCTGCTCACCCGCAGCGCCGGCTTTGGTTATTTGGGCTCCACCATTACCTCACTGATTTACGCTTCCTTTACGTTTATATTCTTTGCTCTGGAGGCGGCGATTTTGGCCTCGGCATTAAAAGCGTTGTTCGGCATTCCCATTACCATCGGCTATGTACTCTGCGCGCTCGCCGTCGTGCCGATCGTCACCCACGGAATAACAGCCATCAGCCGTTTTCAAATTGGCACCCAACCAGTGTGGTTGGTGTTACAACTCTCGGCTCTGGTGGTAGTAGGCGTTTATGAATTCAACCAAATTGATGATTGGCTAACGTTTGTTCCCGATACCATAATCTCTCAAAAAGCATTCGATCTTGCCTTATTTGGTGGCGCAGCGGCCATTATGTTCTCGATGATTGCGCAAATTGGCGAGCAAGTGGATTATCTGCGTTTTTTACCCGAGAAGACCAAAAGCAATAAAAAACGTTGGTGGTTTTGGATGCTGCTGGCCGGCCCTGGCTGGATTTTAATCGGCATGATTAAAATGTTATTCGGCTCTTTTTTGGCGTATTTGGCCATTTCTCGGGGCATAGGTTTTGAACAAGCCACCGATCCCACCTACATGTACCAAGCCGTATTTCATTACATTACCCAGTCGCCGGTGTTCTCATTAATACTGGCCGGCGTAATGGTAATTATTTCACAGATGAAAATTAACGTTACCAACGCCTACGCAGGCTCCATTGCCTGGTCGAACTTTTTCTCGCGGCTCACCCACAGCCACCCAGGCCGCGTTGTGTGGCTGGTGTTTAACGTGCTGATTGCGTTGATGCTTATGGAATTGGGTATTTATCGGGCGCTGGAATCCATCTTAGGAATTTTTGCCATCGTCGCCATAAGCTGGTTGAGCACCCTTGCCGCCGATCTTTTAATCAATCGCCCGTTAAAATTACGCCCAGCGCAAGCTGAATTTAAACGCGCGCACCTGTACGATATAAACCCCGTGGGTGTGGGCAGTATGATTTTAGCAACCGCCATAGGTTTGTTGGCTTACCTGGGCGTTATGGGCAGCACTGCAAAACACCTTGCACCATTTTTAAGTTTATTGGTGTGTTTTATTGCCACCCCGGCTATTGCCATCATTACACGCGGAAAATATTATCTAGCGCGCGATTCGGAGGAGCTTACCACCTGTGGTCAAACAGAAGCGCGCTGCTGCATTTGCGAAACCGAATTCGAATTGCCCGATGTCAGTTATTGTCCGGCTTATCAAGGACCCATTTGTTCGCTCTGTTGCTCGCTTGATGCCCGCTGTTTGGATAGCTGCAAGCCGCACGGTCGACTCTCCGACCAGGCCCAGCACTTCTTTCAATTGTTTTTACCGCGTTCTATTGCCAATAAAATTAATTCACGTATTGGCCGGTTTGTGGGTATTTTTCTGTGTATTAATCTATTAACAGCCGCGTTGTTGTCGCTAATTTATTACCACATGAGCCCGACAACCGGTGATGAAAAAGCCCTGCTAGGAACCACCATTTGGACCTTGTTTTTTATATTGATGATTATTTTTGGGGTAATCTCTTGGTTGTTTTTATTAGCACACGAAAGCCAAGAAGTGGCCCAAAAAGAATCCAATCGTCAAACCCGCCGTTTGATTGAAGAAATCGAAGCCCACCAAATTACCGACCAATACCTGCAGCAGGCCAAAGAATTGGCCGAAAAAGCCAGCAGCGCCAAAACTCGCTACCTCACCGGCATTAGCCACGAATTGCGCACGCCGTTGCAGTCAATATTAGGCTATGCGCAACTGCTACAAAAAAACAATAACGCGCCGGAGCAACAAAAAGGCCTACAAATTATTTACCGCAGCGGAGAATACCTTGCCGATTTGTTGGAAGGGTTATTGGACATCTCAAAAATTGAAGCCGGTAGAATGGACATTTACCGCAACCAAGTAAAGCTCCCAGACCTACTCGATCAAATTGTAGAATTATTTGCACCGCAAGCGGAAAATAAAGGCTTAGAATTTATTTACCAGCGCCCCAAAAACCTACCCGCTGTGGTCATTGCTGACGAAAAAAGGCTGCGCCAAATTCTTATTAATTTGTTGTCTAACGCCATCAAGTACACCATTGATGGCCAAGTAGAATTTTCTGTTAATTACCGCAACCAAGTGGCAGAGTTTTTGGTTAAAGATACCGGAGTGGGCATAGAATCAGACGATATCGAACGCATTTTGGCTCCGTTTGAGCGCGTTAGAGACACCCAAGTACCCAACGTTACCGGCACGGGGCTCGGTTTAACCATTGTGCGCTTACTTACCGAAGTTATGGGAGGCGAATTGCAAATTGCCAGCACTCCGGGCAAAGGCAGTGAATTTAAAGTTTCGCTCATGTTAAGCCGGGTAGATATTCCTCTCGCCCACGTGTCATCTCCCCAAAAAATTATCGGCTATGAAGGTAATCGGCGTACTGTGTTGGTCGTGGATGATGAACCGGTTCATCGCGGGTTGATTTCCGATTTATTGGTCCCCTTAGGTTTTACCACCCTGGAGGCACAGGACGCCGATGAATGCCGAGAGATTATTAGCGCTACACAGCCAGATTTATTTTTGTTGGATGTGACTATGCCCAAGGAAAACGGTTTATCCTTAGCGCAATGGCTACGTGACCATCAATTTAATGCCCCCATAATAATGCTTTCGGCGGACGCACAAGAGCGCCATAAAAAACCGGCCGACGACAGCGCCCACGACGACTACATGGTTAAACCCATTAACAATCAAATTTTGTTGGAAAAAATCAGCCAGCTTTTAAAAATTAAATGGAGTTATGAACAACAGGTAAAACCAGAAAATTTAAATACCGGTAACATTGCTCACAATAACAAATTAATCAACAACCAGAAATTAAAAAACAACCAAAACAATACGCCCCCGTTGGCAATCCCCTCCATAGAACACGACGCCATAGAACTAAACACCACAACCGCCGCCCTTTTAAGAGAATTAAAAGCCTATGCCGACTTGGGCTATTACCGCGGTGTTAACGATACCTTAGACAAAATCGGCGCAAATGCCTGTTTGCCGGAAGCGCAACTGAAAAAATTACTCGCGCTTGCAGCAGAATTCCGTTACGAACAACTCAGTAAAACCTTAGCCGAGGATCAAATGCATGAAGACTAACCCTTTCGGAAATACCGTTTTGGTAGTCGATGATGCTCCCGATGCATTGAGTTTAATCAACGACACACTGGAACAGGCCAATGTAAGTACATTGGTTGCCTTAGACGGAAAGCAAGCGCTGGCCATTGCTCGCCGATTAAAACCGGATATGATTTTACTAGACGCGCTGATGCCGCATATGGATGGCTTTGAAACGTGTAAAGCATTAAAAGAAGACGCGGAATTGTCGTCAATACCGGTGATATTTATGACCGGGCTAACGGATACAGACAGTATTGTAAAAGGCTTAGCCGCCGGCGGAGTGGATTATCTTACCAAACCTGTCAATCCCGATGAATTACTGGCACGTATGCGTGTTCATTTAAAAAATGCACAACTGGCAACGAGTGCACAGCAAGCGCTGGACAGTATTGGACAAAACATTGCCACAGTGAATGCCACGGGCCATTTAATATGGGCCACACCACAAACCCACGCCCTAATTGCTCGCGCCAACATTAGCGATAATTGGCTCGAACAACACTTGGCGCCCGCCCTTAGCCAATGGCTTGCAACAAACCCCAAAGAAAATCAAACACTGCAACTGAGCACAAGCAACACGCCACTCACCGCAACACTTTTACAGTACCGAGAAAACCAAGAGTTTTTACTGAAGTTCTCCGACAGTGTTGATTTACCAGGAGACCAAAAACTTAAAGCCGCTTTAAATTTAACCACACGCGAATCGGAAGTGCTCTACTGGCTCGCTTGCGGTAAAGCCAACAAAGAAATATCAGAAATTTTGAACATTAGCGTTCGCACTGTGAACAAACACCTAGAACAAATTTTTCCTAAACTGGGAGTAGAAAATCGCACGGCAGCAGCAGGCATCGCGATTCGCATTATTGATTAATTTTTAACCAACAACTGCGGCTTTTGGTTACAATTAAGCACTCCTTAGAAATAATTAATTTTATAAAAATTGTGTAGTATCATCCTGCCTAAGGTACTAACCGTCTGTGGGACTCCCCTCGTTTCTCGATTACCAACACGCTCAATTTATTAAGGAATCTTTCATGAAGAATTTGGCCGTAGCGTTGTTGTTATGCTGGTCGTTTTCCAGCCATGCCCTCAATGCCGTTGATGTGTGTTTGTTAGATGCCCTAGAAACCGCGAGCCCGACCACTACCGTAGCCGAGTTGCGCGATGAGTGTAATTTGTTACAAGAAACGGTAGTCGATACAGACCAGACACCGCCCGACCAATTCGACCAAAACAACACTCAAACACCACCCACCGCAAACAATAAGCACGAAAATCAACAAGTAGGTGCCGCTACACGACGTTTAGTGCTGGAAGACGCCGCCTATCAAAATCGTTTTGCTTTAGAGCCCCATCGACCTAATTATCTATTGCCATTGGTGTTTTTAAATAAACGCAATCAATCGCCTTTTGTCGCCGACTACGGCGATCGGCTGGATTCGTTTGAAGCCCAGTTTCAACTCAGTTTAAAAGCCACCCTAGCCAAAGGCGTTCTGTTTGATTATGGCCGATTGTATTTAGGTTACACCAATCAATCGTTTTGGCAGGCCTACAACACGAATGTTTCGCGCCCGTTTCGCGAGACCAACCACGAGCCCGAGTTGTGGATTTCCTTTAAATCCCCGCTTAATGCGTTTGGGTTTAATAACGTTGCTAATAACATTGGTATTAACCATCAATCCAATGGCCGTGCAGGGGAATTTTCGCGCAGTTGGAACAGAGTTATTGCCAGCAGTATTTGGGAAAAAGACAATTTTGCGCTGTCGGTACGTGCTTGGTATCGCTTACCCGAGAGCGAAGAATCTTTCCCTGGCGACCCTGAAGGCGACGACAACCCAGACATCGATGACTTTCTTGGCTACGGTGATTACCGTCTCGCTTATACCGAAGGCCATAACACATGGAGCTTAAAACTGCGTAATTTTGTTACGGGTAACAGTCGCGGTGCGCTAGAGTTTAGCTGGAGCTTTCCTTTTGGAAAACGAGTGGGCGGTTATGTGAAATATTTTAACGGCTACGGCGAGAGCTTAATTGATTACAACGCTAAAACAGAGAGTTTGGGCTTAGGTATTGAACTCACGGATTGGTTGTAACGAGCAACCCCAACTCTTTTTGTTTTTTCTTGGATAGCCCTGAGGCAACAATACGGTGGGATTCTTTTAAGTAATATTTAAGCGTCTCTTCGTTACTGCCTCCGTTATTGCCTCCATTATTGTTAGAGGCCACGCTGTTGGATCGGTTATTTTTAGTTAAATTATCACGAACAGTTGAATATTGTTGAATCCATTTCATACCACGCGAAGCCAAATAAGGGGCGGGTCTAAATCCGGGTTGCTCGCATAGCACATTATAATTTAGCTCGGAAACTTTAAAGGTAAAAGCCGGTTGATTTATTTTTTCCCAACCGCCAACGGCAAACACTTTATCGCCCACCTTCCAAACATGCGAATTACCCCATTGAACAACGTAGGAAGTGGCCGGCAACGCATTACAAAACCGATTAAATTCTTCATAAGTCATCATCAAATCCGCCCGCTTTAACGAAACCCTGTCCATAATTCTCGATTAAAAAACTGTAACTACTGATATTTTAAATCTTCCACCCAAGTATGATCGGGCGACTCCCCCAGCTCACTAATTTTACGCAGCATAAACTCCACAAATACCCGGATTTTGGCGGGCAAAAATTCGCGCTTAACATAAATAATCCACACACCATTATTCGGTGGTCGGTAGTAAGGTGCCACAGGCACAATTTTGCCGCTGTCGATCCAGTTGCGAGCCGTAAAATGCGGTATTTGAGTCAGGCCCAGCCCATCGGCACACAATCGGGCCAAGCCCTCGCCATCGTCAACCACAAATTGTTGCCCAGGATCAATCGATTTATAACTGCGGCCCACTTTGGCGTAAATAGGCATTAAGCGACCCGTTTGGCGAAACCGAAAACGAATCCATGGGTGTTGACTGTATTCATTTACCGAAATCGGCCCATGTTGCTTAGCGTATTCCGGCGATGCGCAAATTAAAAAATCCATCGGACTCAAACGCCGCGCGATTAAATTGCTTTCCGCCAAGGTGCCCGTGCGAAAGCAAATATCCACGCCCTGCTCAATAATATCAACGTACACATCATTGTAATTCATTTCTAATTGAATATTGGGGAACAGCCGATTAAATTCCGCCAATAGCGGCAGCACATACAACCTACCGTAAGAATGCGGCGCGTTTATTCGTAGTTTTCCTTGCGGCTGCTCGTTGCCTTGCTGCAGAGAAGATTCGCAGATTTCTAATTCTGCCAATAAGCTGCGAGCCGTTTTGGCATAGATACTACCAGATTCTGTCAGTCGTAATTGCCGAGTGGTACGGTAAAAAAGTACCAAGCCCAACTCTTGCTCTAAGCGACCAATAGCTTTACTGACCGTGGACGCAGAAGCACCCAAGGCAACGGCAGCCTTGGCAAAACTGCCGGCATCCACCACGCAGAGGAACATCCGCAATAAATTGAGCTTATCCATTCATGAAAACTCTTCACTAATATTGTGATATGGCGAATATTTAAACATAGTATTGGCCACTCTAAAATGCTTTAAAACACATTAATAGGAAAGCAATCATGAGAGATTCATTTTCAATTCTAAAAAATGCAGTTTTTATTTTGCTCGTTTTTTTCAGTGCAACAGCCCTCGCCGAAAAACACAAAATAGGTATTTTGGTGTTCGACGATGTACTAACGTCCGATGTTACGGCCCCGCTAGAGGTATTTGGCATTGCCAGTAAAAAGAGCTGGTTTACGGATTACGACGTTATTACCATCAATGTTGGCAACGAACCGGCCATCACCACAGAGGAAGGTTTAAAATTGGTGGTAGACGACCACATTAGTAATCAACCTCAGGTTGACGTGCTACTCGTACCCAGCAGCTACGACATGACATCACTGTTAAAAAACGCTGCGTTAATCAAATACTTACAAACGACGGCCGAACAAGCCGACTGGATGGCCAGCAATTGCTCCGGTGCGTTTTTATTGGCCGAAGCCGGATTATTAGATGGCGTTAAGGCCACAACTTGGTCTGGCGGAGAAGGCAAGCTCGCTAAAGCCTACCCAAATGTGGATGTGCAAGTGGATCAAAACGTGGTGGTCGATAAAAACGTGATTACATCGAACGGCAGTTTAGTGAGTTATCAAGCGGCCTTTACCTTATTGGCTCAACTAACCTCACAAAAAAATGTTGACGAAGTAAAAGATACTTTGCAATTAGAGCGGTTTTTAAAATTATAAACATTCAGGAACCTTTGCAATGCAAAGGTTCCTTTAGGTATTAACGCTAATTTACACGATATTTATCCGAAACCTTTTCAGAAATCTTGTCAGAACTTTCTCCCGATACGTTATTTACTGCACTCTCGTTAGGCGCCAAGTATTGTGCGTGAGGCTTGGCATTTGGGTACAAGTCTGTAACTGGCTCAGGCAAACCGGTTTCGTTAATAATGTGCACATGGCTGCGATTCAGGCCGCGAGGATCAACAGCACCACAAGAGTGGGCTAGCACCCCGACTTCTTTAATTAATGTTTGTGCGTAGTGTTTTACACGCTCAGATTTTAATGTTGGATCTAAGCCTCGCTGTAAATCCTTATCATGGGTAGTAATGCCCGTTGGGCAGGTATTTTTGTTGCACTGCAGAGCTTGAATACAGCCTAAAGAGAATAAAAAGCCACGGCCAGAGACAACAAAATCTGCGCCCATGGCCAACGCCCAGGCCACTTTACCTGGGTTAATTAATTTGCCCGACACAATAACTTTAATGCGTTGTTTTAATCCGAACTCCACAAGTTTATCGCACACTACGGGCAAGCTTGCCGCAATTGGCAAGCCCATGTAATCCATTAAACTTTGCGGTGCCGCACCTGTGCCACCATCGGCGCTGTCTAATGTAATAAAATCCGGGGCGTATTCTTTACCGCGTTGATGAATTAATTCGCAGAGTTCGCTCAACCATTCAGAACTGCCCAGCACCAACTTAAATCCAACCGGCTTTCCTGTAAGAGATCGGATTTTGTGCAGCATATTGAGTAGATCATCCAGGCTTCGAATATCGCGATGCCCATTGGGACTCATGGAATCCTGGCCCACGGGAATATCGCGCGCTTTTGCAACTTCGGGCGTGACTTTTTTGCCTGGCAACATACCACCCTTACCAGGCTTTGCACCTTGGCTTAATTTTATTTCGAACATTTTGACCTGATCATAGGCCGCTATCTTTAACAACTTTTCTTCGCTTAGCCCACCTTCGTTATTTTGCACACCGTACTTGGCAGTACCCAGTTGGAAGACAATGTCGCAACCACCCTCTAAATGAAAACTGGATAAACCACCCTCGCCCGTATTCAACCAAATCCCCGCTTTAGCGGCGCCACTCGACAAAGCGCGCACGGCGGGCTCCGATAAAGCCCCGTAGCTCATACCAGAGATATTAAAAAACGACGGCGCCGCGTACGGCACGCGGGCGTAGCCATCGCCGATCACTACCGGAGCCGGCGGAACATGATCTTCGGCAATGGTTGGAAATAAACAATTGAGAAAAATAACATCGCCGGGGCGATCCAGTGGGCGAGTGGATCCAAAAGCCACTGTGGAATCCAAGTTTTTGGCCGCTCGATAAACCCAAGTACGCTGCGCGCGGTTAAACGGCAACTCTTCTCGATCTTGAGCAAAAAAGTATTGTCGGAAGAACTCGCCCAGGTATTCGAAGTAGTATCGAAACCGGCCGATGACGGGGTAGTTTCGCCGTACGGCGTGGCTTTTTTGGTTAACATCCACCCAATACATGTACACCACGGCCAAAACCACCAAGCCGATAACCACAACAAACATTATCGCGCTAAAAGCCAACACATCGACGGTAAAATTGGATAAAGAAAGAGTCTGCATGAATGATCTCGCTAATAGACAATGGGCTAACGCTTTTTAGCTGGCATTCTATCGCAGATAGGTGCAGTTTGCAGAGCTCACTGGATTAGCGGTCAATCGGTGGGTTTTGCTTTAGTGGCTCGCGAGCCAGGCTCCTAGTTGTTGGCGCTCTTCAAGCGTCATGGCTGTTAGGTTTCCCAATGGCATGTATTGAGTTTGAACCGCCACGGTGAGAATTCGCTCTTTAAAGGCAAGCACCTGAGCTTGATCGTTAAAAACGATCCCCGCAGGCGGCGCGCTAAAACCGGCCTGAGTCGGTGACTGCGCATGACAATTCGTACAATGTTGCCGGACAATAGCCATGGCCTGGGCGGCTGTGGTTTGTTCGAGCGGGGTTTCGTGGTGCGTGCTTGCTTGATCTTGCACAAGCGGCACAGCGCTCTCGTTCAGTATTCGCGCCAGAATTATTAATCCCAGCAACGCAAGCCCCGCAACAATTAATATGTGCGGACGTGCTCGGCCTTGGTTGCGCAAATTAAAAAAGTGCCGAGCATAGGCACTGATGACGCCAACGACGATAATTAACAACCAGCCCCACGCATGGCTGTAGAGAACCGGATAATGATTGGAAATCATTAGCATAATTACCGGCAGGGTAAAATAATTATTATGAGTCGAACGCAACTTGGCAAATTGAGCACGTGCCTGCGGTGGTGGTTCTCCTGCCTCGATAGCGTTAATAAACGCTTTTTGAGCCGGTACAATGCCAAAAAAAACATTACCGCTCATAAGCGTACCGATGGCGGCCCCCACATGCAGCGCCGCCGCTCGGGGAGCGAATAGCTGAAAAGCCAGAAAACTTGCAGCTAATAACACTAACGTCATGGTTACAGCGAACACCGGGCCGTGTTTAACCAACGGGGTTCTAATTAAGAGTTCGTAAACCACCAGCACACCGACAATAAAACCAATACCCGCAAGGATTGAAGCCACCGGTGTACCAACCAAAGAATCGTTGGCCATTAAATAGCTGGTTGCCTGGCTGTAATACACAACCGATATTAATAAAAATCCGGTAAGCCAAGTGGTGTAGGATTCCCATTTAACCCAATGTAATACATCCGGCATGGGCTCAGGTGCCACATGGTATTTTTGAAACTCGTAAATTCCGCCGCCGTGGATAACCCAAACATCGCCTTTTATGCCTTTTTCGGCTTTCCATTGAGGAGGTTTTCGTAAATTATTATCGATCCAAACGTATTTAAGCGATGAACCCACCCAGGCAATGGCCGCCAACACATGCAACCAGCGAAAAATTAAGCTCAACCAATCCAATAGGTATGCCGTCACGGGTTATTTCCTATTTACTTTGCATGGGGTTTCAACTAACACTTATGGAAAAATCTGACTAACTCAGAGATCTCTATTGTTGATGGCGACATACACCGGCAATAAAAGTTTTTTCAATCAAACGGTCGTCGCCGAGCGTCATCAATAAAAACAATTGCTCCCAGAGCTCTTGGCATCGCTGCCAACGCTGTTTAATTAGAGGTATACGATCGGGATTAATAACAATAAAATCGGCGACATGGCCTTTTGAGAAATTACCAATGCTGTTATCTAATTGCAAAGCCTTGGCATTGCCCAGCGTTAACCAATAAAAAGCCAGGTAAGGATGCACTGCAAAGCCTTGCAATTGCGCAACCTTGTAGGCCTCGTTAAGTGTGATTAATTGACATAAGCTAGTGCCTGCGCCCACATCGGTAGCCAAACTCGTAGACACGCCCAACTGTTCGGCTTTTTCCAGGTTGTATAAGCCACTGCCTAAAAACAAATTAGAGGTTGGGCAAAAAGCAATGCCGGAGCCGGTGTCGGCGATGCGCTGCCATTCATCATCGTCTAAGTAAATTCCATGGCCAAATACACTGGTTGGCCCCAGCAAACCAAAGGAATCGTACACATCCAAATAATGTTTATGGTCGGGGAACAATTGTTTTACCCATGCCACTTCGGCGGTATTTTCTGATAAATGAGTTTGCAGATAAACGCCGGGATTATCGTTAAGTAATTTGCCCGCGGCAGCCAATTGCTCGGGTGAGGATGTGGGAGCAAAGCGCGGTGTGACTACGTATTTTTGCCGGCCCGTATTGTGCCATTGATCAATCAACAACTGGCTTTGTTGCCATCCGGATTCTGCGCTGTCGGTTAACTCAGGCGGCGCATTGCGATCCATCAACACTTTACCGGCAATCATGCAAGTACCCAATTCTTGTGATGCCTGAAAAAAAGCCTCCACCGATTGAGGATGAACCGTGCAATACACCATGGCGGTAGTGGTGCCAGCAGAGACTAATTGCTGTAAAAAAAAGTGCGCTCGCTCACGGGCGTATTGTTCGTCGGCGTATCGAATTTCGGCAGGAAACGTGTAGTTATTGAGCCAATCGAGTAGCTGCTCGCCATAGCTGCCGATAATATCTATTTGCGGAAAATGCACATGGCTATCGATAAATCCAGGCATAATTAATGAACCGGATAAATCCACCACGTCAACCCATTGTGGGCCGTTCATTACTTCCGGCATTAATTGTTCTGCGGGTCCAACAGCTTCAATGTAACCGTTGCTAACCACCAAAAGGCCGTCTTCAAAATACTCAACGCCTTCGCCGCTGGCGGTAGGCTTTTGGGTAAAATGTACAATTTTAGCGCGATACGCTTGTACGTTATCGTTGTTTAATACCGACATTAACTGCCTCTGTAAGTTGTGTAACCGTGAGCACTCAGCAACAAGGGCACGTGATAATGTTGATCGTTAGCGGACACGGTAAAACTAATAACGACGTGCGGGTAAAAGCTCGTAATACCCAATCGATTAAAATAGTTATCGATAGCAAACTGCAATTGATAAGTCCCCGAAGAAATCGAAAACGACGTATCCCATTGCTCCACTCTACCATCGGCATTGGTTTTGGATTGAGCAATTTTCTGCCAGTTACCGTTGGTCTCCCGCAACAACACAACATCCACCCCAGCGGCCGGACTGCCTCTTTCGGTATCTAAAATGTGGGTGGTAATGGGCGGGCGTAACACTTGCGACATTCGGCTACCTTGTTTTGTTTTTGCGCATGTTTTTTGTACATGTTTTTTGTATACGTTTTTTGTTTAAGTTTTTTAGGTAAATCTTTTAAGGTTATTTTGTTTACTAATTCTTTTGAGGATAATTACAAGTTTAGCTGTGCTGCGATTTTAATTAACCTTCTCTGCCAATCGCAAAGCAGTAATTTTACTTTGCTCCGCGGCACCGTTCATAAGCTCTTGCTCGCGCGTATTAAAAATGCGGGTGCGTAACAGGGTGAGCATTTCTTCGGCGGATTTACCACTGGCACACACCACAAAAATAAAACCATTTTGTTGTAAATAGCGATTATTTTCTTCGTAAAGCTGTTCGATAATCTCTAGGGAGGATTGCGCCACTTGTCCCTGTTCTCGGGCGGCAGCGCAGTATTTTTCTTTTAGGGCCGACAAATCACCAATACGAGCGTGGCCGCTAAAGGCCTCCAGAATTTCGCTTTCGCTGGCATCAGCCCAAAGCGCTTCAGCGGTTTGTCTCAACTCACGCATATTAGCAAATGGTCGCGAGTGAGTCATATCAGTCGCCCAGCGTTGACAGTGACAAACTTGCATAAAAAATTCTTGCGCAATGGCCGAGGATACAATATTGAGCTCTTGCAGCGACATTGTATCGGCAACCGGACTAAGATCGGAATTACTCATCGTCGGTATTATCGTTCATTAAACTAGGGTTTATAGTGTTCGCCTCACCAGAGAGGCTAATAGTATTTGCACGCATAGCTTCGTTTGTAGCTAATGCCGACTTTAAATCGCGCCAGGCCAGTCCGCGACGGTCGTGATGATGCTGGCTGTGCAATTGTTTTCTGGCAACCAATTGAGCGCTGATCGATACCGCGACTTCGATGGGTAATTTTCCTTGCACTTCGGGCAAACCAATAGGACACACCCAACGCTGGGGCAACACCGCCGCTAAACCGTCTTTTTTTAAACGGTGTTCAAATCGTTGCGCTTTGGTTGTGGAGCCAATACAGCCTACAAACGGTAAATCCCTGCGCAATAGCGCCGCTTTAGCAAGCTGGTAATCAAGGCTGTGGTCGTGGGTTAAAATAACAACTTCGGTTTTAGCGGGTAACTCATCAATGATTGATTCGGGCGATTGAAATGAATTCAGTTCCGCCTCATGGGGGCTATCGTGATTAATTGTGTAATCGCCGACAAATTCCTCGCGATTATCAAACCAAAAAATTCGCATGGGCATGCGCGACAAAATTGGGATTAACTGTTGAGCAACATGGCCAGCACCAAACACCGCTACATTCCAAGTCGCCGGTGCAAAGCTTTCGATTAATACACTGACATGGCCACCGCAACATTGTTGCGCTTCGGCCGCCAACGGAAACGCCTGCATGTCGATACCCGTGTGGCCGTGTAACAGTTTTTCGCGCGCGGCTTGAATTATTAAAAACTCCAATTGGCCGCCGCCCACGGTGTCGTAACTGGCATCAAGGGTCACTACCATTTTAGCGCCCGGCTCGCGCGGGGTAGAACCCGCCACGCCCAAGATGGTAATCAATGCGTAAGGCTGGCCAGTGTCTTGGCAATGATTAATGGCGATGTACCAGGGTTTATTCACGTTTTTTTCCGTTAGTTTAAAAAAATTTAAGAATACTCTGATTAACTCAGGGTTTGTTTAATCATCGTAAGCCTGCGCTGCTAATACCGCATTTAAAACTTTTTCGGCCGTTGCAGGTGGATCGAGCGGTGGGCTATATCGGTAGTTGGCCACACTGGCGCAAGCATCGCGAAGCGCGGCCCAAACACTGATGGCCAGCATTAACGGTGGCTCACCCACGGCCTTGGAATTAAAAACCGTTTGCTCAGGATTGGCGGTTTCATACAACTCCACATAAAACTCTCTGGGCACATCGAATGCTGTGGGAATTTTGTAGTTGGCGGGACTGTTAGACAACACCCTACCCTTGTCATCCCACAATAATTCTTCCGTAGTAAGCCAACCCATACCCTGTATAAAACCGCCTTCAATTTGGCCAATATCAATGGCCGGATTAATGGAGCGCCCCACATCGTGCAAAATATCCACTCGTGTTACTCGATACTCACCGGTTAAACAATCGATGATGACCTCCGAGCAGGCCGCGCCGTTGGCAAAATAAAAAAACGGCTGGCCGCTGCCACTGGCTCGATCGTAATGAATTTTGGGCGTTTTATAAAACCCGTGGGCCATTAAAGGCACCCGATGCATATAAGCCTGTCGGCACAATTCGGCAAAGCTCAGCGATTGCTCGCCCAATGTTACTTGATCATCAGCAAAGTGCACGTCTTGTGCAGAAATTTGGTATTGCTCACAAGCGAACTCGATAAGCTGAGTTTTTATTTGGTTACACGCATTTAACGCGGCGTAACCGTTTAAATCGGTTCCCGATGACGCCGCCGTCGGCGAAGTATTGGCAATTTTATCGGTTCGAGCGCTGGAGATCTGGACCCGCGCCTCACTCACACCAAATACCTCGGCCACTATTTGCACAATTTTGATGTAAAGCCCTTGGCCCATCTCAGTGCCACCATGGTTAACCAAAATGGAGCCATCGGTGTAAACATGCACCAAAGCTCCCGCTTGATTTAAATGGGTTGCGGTGAAAGAAATCCCAAACTTAACGGGCGTTAATGCCAAGCCTTTTTTAAATAATTGATTGTTTTGGTTAAATGCCGTTATAGCCTGGCGACGAGACCAGTAATCGCTACTCGCTTCCAGCTTGGCCATAATGTCACCGGCCACGGGCTGTTCAATAACCTGACCGTAGTGTGTGGTGTTGGCACCGGGACGATACACATTGCGTTTACGCACAGTAAGCGGATCTTCGCCAACAGCCCTGGCAATGTTGTCTAAAATAGTTTCGATGGCGACCATACCTTTGGGGCCACCAAAGCCGCGAAACGCTGTATTGGAGACGGTGTGCGTGCGGGGTGCTAAGCCAGTAACCCTGGCTTGGTTGAGAAAATACGCGTTATCGGCATGAAACATGGCCCGATCAACAATGCCCTGACTTAAATCAGCCGAACAGCCACACAAGCCGGCCAACGTCATGTTAATACCGGCAATTACGCCCGAGTCATCAAAACCCACTTGGTATTCGAATCCAAAATCGTGCCGTTTACCGGTGCGCTCCATGTCCGCTTTACGTGGCAACCGATATTTTACCGGCCGCTTTAAATGATGCGCCGCCAACGCCGCGGAACAAGCCAGCACGGCCGCTTGGGATTCTTTACCGCCAAAACCACCGCCCATTCGACGCACCTCAGCGGTAACTTTATGGCTGGCGATATTTAATACTTCTGCCACCAGCTTTTGAATTTCGGCTGGGTGCTGACTAGAAGCATGGACATGAATACCGTCGTCTTCTGTGGGTAACGCCAAACTGATTTGGCCTTCCAAATAAAAATGTTCCTGGCCACCCATGTAACCCTTACCCGATAGCTTATGAGTGGCCCCGGCAATGGCCTCTTCTGGCTCACCGGATTGCATTACGTGCGCGGGTAATACCGTATCGCCGGCGTTAAGTCCTTGCTCCAACGAAATGTTGGCGGCTAACGGCTGGTATTCGATAACCGCTTTTTTTACCGCCTCTTGAGCTAATTCGTAGCTTTCGGCCGCCACCAAAAATATCGGTTGGCCAACAAACTGCGTTTCGTCTTTGGCTAAAAGCGGATCGCCGTCGTAAACCGGAGCCACATCCAAGCGGCCCGGCACATCGTCGTGAGTAAATACCGCCACGACTCCTGGGCTGGCAGCCACCGCCGATAAATCCATGGCAATAATTTTAGCGTGAGCCCAATCGCTGCCGCCGGCGGCCATGTGTAACAAGCCCGGTAATTCCGGTAAATCATCAACATATTGCGCGCGCCCCGTAACGTGCAGTACCGCACTGTCGTGCTGGCTCGAATTACCCACACCACCCTGCTTTGATTGCTTTGCCTTGGATTGCTTTGCCTTGGATTGCTTTGTATTGGACTGATTTGCCTTGGATTGTATTGCATTGTTAACGGCCGAAGCTTTCGATAAATCCTTTTCAGCAATGGCATTTAGCGGATCGTAGGCTCGAACTTTTCTCATTCTGCCCCCCGATAAGTTTGACCAGTAACGCGAGGTATAAGCTCGCTCCACACGCTCAATGCTTGGGTTTTTTGCTGACTTTCGAGCCAGGCTTTAGTGAGCAAATTGGCGGTAACGCGCAAGCGATAGGCCGCACTACCGCGCACGTCGGATAGCGGCTGCAAAACCTGCTGCAGCGCAGCTTGCGCACGAGCAATAGATGGCTCGCCGGCGCTTTCGCCTTCTAATAATTGTTCAATTTTGGTGAGCCTTAATGGCGTGGCCGCCACACCGCCTGCGGCCAAACGCACGCCGCGAAAAATCCCGTTGTCTATTCGCCAACGAACCACCAATAAAACTGTAGAAATATCGTCTTCATAGCGCTTGCTAATTTTATAGGCACGCAAAAAATCGGCGGGGCCGGGTAATTCAAATAAAATTTGGCGAATGTATTCACCGCGCTTTAACTGCGTTTTTTTGTAAGCGATAAAAAACTCAGGTAACGGTAAGTGGCGAGTTCCTGCACTACTGGCCAACTCCAAAGTGCCATCCAATGCCATTAATAGCGGCGGCGTATCGGCCACCGGCGAGGCATTGGCAATGTTGCCGGCGAGCGTGCCTTGATTGCGAATTTGCCGGGAGCCGAGTCGTTGCAACAAAGTAAAAAATTCTGGGCACTCGTCGGCGACGGTTTCCTCCAACTGAGTTAACGTAACCGCTCCGCCCACGCTAACTCGACGATGTTCAACCACCCGTTTTTTCAGCTCTAAAACCTCGCTCACACCAATTAGTTGCGGTAAAAGATCAAAGTGCTGAGTTTGTTCAAGTAACAAATCGGTACCACCGGCCACCAATTGAGCATTGGGATAATTAGCCATTGCCTCTATCAATTGCTTTTCACTGGTGGGCATTAGGCAAACACCGTGACCTTTTTCAAGCTGAATAGGTAACGGCTGTGCCAATTTATTTGATGCAGAGTCATCGAGAGGCTGCAACGCTAAATCGTCAGAATTAACTTCGTAAAACAGCGCGTTGTTTTTTTCAAAATGCTGGCAATTTAAGGCAGCATCAACAATGGGACGATACCCGGTACATCGGCATAAATTACCAGAGAGTGCTTCTAAAATGGTGGGTTCGGTCAGGATTTTATCTGGATTGTTTTCGTAGGCCGCCATTAGCGACATAACAAATCCCGGCGTACAAAACCCACATTGTGATCCGTGGTATTCCACCAACGCTTGCTGAACCGGATGCAATCGTTGACCGTGCTGCTCGGCCAAACCTTCCACAGTAATTAAATGTTTGCCGTGTACACTGGCCAACAGAGTTACACAACTATTTACCGAACGGTAATGCCAACGCTCCTCTTGCCAGTGAGCAACGACTACCGTACAAGCACCGCAGTCACCCGAGGCACATCCCTCTTTGGTACCTTTCTGCCCAACCCTTGTGCGTAAAAAACGCAGAATGGTCATTGATGGCTCAATATCATCCACAACCATGGGCTGGGCATTGAGTAGAAAACGGATCACGCAGACGTCCCTACAGTAGTAGAATGATTTATTTAAGGTTAATTTTAAGCAACCCGCATTTTGCCTAGGCATTCACACAATCAACCTAGGTTGCGCTCAATAATGCAACTTTCTGACCATGCAGACAAGTTTTATTGGACAACTAGTAACAAAGTAATTTTGAGTGCATTTATAACAGCGTTCAATAAAATTACGGCGTACAAAGATAATGGCAGACATCTTGCTCTAGCTATTAATGGCGGGCAGCTTAATATCTGTCGATTAGGTCAACTTTATTACTGCTCATTGTTGGGCAACAGCTAAGTCTCTTTCGCTAAAGCCATGATTGCAAGCGGGTGAAAGCCCCTTTTTAGGGTATACTGCGCGGCTTGATCTGGGGTACGTTAGATTCCTGACGCTAACGTCGAGTGTGGCAAACCTCGACAGGCCATCAGCTTTTATGGGTATAAAGGAAAAACAACAAAATGCTGGAAGCTTTCTTTCAATTAAAAAAACATAAAACCAGCGTACGCACGGAAATCATTGCCGGGCTGACCACGTTCGCGGCAATGTCGTACATTTTAATTGTTAACCCCAGCATTCTTGGGGCCAGTGGCATGCCAACAGCGGGCTTGATAACCGTTACCGCGTTAGCCGCGTGCATTGGTACTCTGATGATGGCCCTGTTCACCAACTACCCAATTGCCTTGGCACCGGGTATGGGCTTAAACGCATTCTTTGCTTTTACCGTATGTTTAACGCGAGAAATTCCCTGGCAAGGCGCACTAGGCCTAGTATTTTGGAACGGTATTTTATTTCTGTTGTTATCGGTTACCGGAGTGCGTACCAAAATTGCCGAGGCTATACCCGAAGCTTTAAAAGTTGGTGTGCAGTGCGGTATTGGTTTATTTATCGCGTTTATTGGTTTGCAAAACGCCGGGTTGGTCGTCGACAATCCAGCCACCTTGGTTACCCTGGGCGATTTATCGGAGCCATCCGTATTGTTGGCACTGGCGGGCATTATTTTTACGGCGGTAATGCTTATATTAAAAGTTAAAGCCGGCATTATTTTATCTGTGTTAATTATTACGGTTATTGGTTTTGTAATTCCCACCGACAACGGCACGCTCACCCAAACGCCTAGCGCCATTGTTGGCTTACCCAATGGCATTGGCGATACCCTGTTCGCCATGGATTTGATGTACCCTATCAAGCACTTTGCCGATACCTGGGACATTATTTTTGCCATGGTGTTTGTCAATATGTTCGACACCATCGGCACACTGCTGGGTGTTTCTCGCCGGGCCAAACTCTTGGATAACCAAGGCAAATTACCCAAAATGGGTGCAGCCATGACTGCCGACGCCACAGCCAGTGTGGCCGGAGCCGCGTTGGGTACATCACCGGTAACCTCTTATATCGAATCCGCCGCGGGTATCTCCGCCGGCGGTCGCACGGGACTTACCGGTATCGTTGTGGCCTTGTGTTTTATTTTGGCTTTGTTTTTAACGCCGTTAATGGAAATTATCCCCACCATGGCCACCACTCCAGCGCTGGTGATGGTGGGTGTTTTAATGATGGACTCCTTCCGCCAGATTGATTTCGACGATCTTGCGGCTATGGCGACTGCTGTAGTTGCTTTAATCGCCATGCCATTAACGTTTAGCATTTCGGAAGGTATTGCGCTGGGCTTTATTGTGTATGTGGGCGTAAAAATGGGGACAGGAAAATTCCGCGAAGTTAGCCCCATTACCTATGTACTGGCCGCAATTTTTGTGGCGCGCTACATTTTTGATTTAAAATAAACACCCCAGCAGTGTATTGGGTTTTGTTAATCAACCCCAGCTATAAAATTGCTATTGCATGATCGCTACGCAGTATTGCCACAACGCATTGGAAGTTTAGTTATTTTATGACCGACTCACAAAAAAAGTACAAGCCAGGAAAAATTCGCGAGCGCAACGAAGAAGTAATTTTAAAAGCGGCCGAACAAGAGTTTGTGCTCCACGGCTTTAAGGGCACTAGCGTGCAGGCCATTGCCGACCGTGCGGGTTTACCTAAAGCCAACATCCACTATTATTTTAAAAATAAGAACAACCTCTACCGCGCCGTTTTAGAATACATTACCCAGTTATGGAACGAGGTATTATCGGATATTTCCGCCGACGACGACCCGGCCGAAGTGCTGTATCACTTTATTCGCACCAAAGTCGAATTATCCTATACCCAGCCAAGAGCCTCCAAACTGTTTGCCATGGAAATCATTCAGGGAGCGCCGCACATTCGAGAATACATTCGCATCGATATGCGTCAGTGGGTGCGCTCAAAAACTAAGGTTTTTGAACAATGGATAGAAGCGGGAAAAATGGATCCGGTTGATCCAGTGCATTTAATTTTTATGATTTGGTCGACCACTCAGCACTACGCCGATTTCGAAACCCAGGTGCTAACGTTAATGAATCGTGCTGAGTACGAAAAAGAAGATATTGATCACATTACCGAATTTTTGGCCAGCATTATTTTAAAAGGGTGCGGTTTAGCCATGCCCAATAATCTTAAATCAAGCCCCTCTTAAAGACGGTCCCACTTAAAGCGAGCTCCCATTTAAGTAAACAACCTTGAAAAGCTTATTATGTCTGAAATTCCTCGACTAAAAAACGCTAGTTTGTGTTTCTGCACTCACCGTCTTATCGATTTTTCTAACCAAATATTCAGCAATGGGAAATGCCGAAGTCGCCGCAGGCGAAGGTGCGTTACACACGTGCAAACTGCGTTCAGTTTGTGCAAATAAAAAATCGTGTACTAGTTCGCCGTTACTCAGCACCGCCTGCGCTCTTACGCCCGCGGGCTCAGGTTGCAATTGATGCATGGACAAGCTCGGGCAATATTTGCGCACACGCTTTAAATAACCGCTTTTAATCCAAGAGTCTCGCAACTCCGCCAAACCGCTGCGCCAGTGTTTTTTTAGCAAGGGAAAAGTACCTTTAAAGGTTAACGCTTGCCAAGCATCTTTCATATCAAAGTTTATTGCCCCATAACCCTCGCGCTTAAAACCCATTACCGCATTGGGCCCAACGGTAATGCTGCCATCGATGGTTTTGGTTAAGTGCACACCCAAAAACGGTAATTCCGGATCGGGTATGGGGTAAATTAAATGATTAATTAATGCCGGCTCGCAGGGGTTCAGCCGATAATACTCGCCTCGAAATGGGATGATTGCGAATTGACTGGGTTCGAATTGACTGGAAGAAGATTGATTGGGTGAGGATTCGTCCGTACCGTTGAGCACCAACTTGGCGCCGGCCATTTGCGCCAGTCGATCGGCCATTAAACCGCCGCAAAATAATAAAAATTTGCCACAATAAAAGTGATCATGACTGTACAGGTTTACGTGGTGCTCGCCTTCTTCTATGTCGATAATTTGTTGGTCTAATTCAATTTGCCCGCCGGCTTGTAAAAATAGCTCGCTCAGCCGTTGGCATATTCGGCCGTAGTCCACCACGGCTGTTTCCGGCACCCATATCGCGCCAATACCTTGAATATGAGGCTCTCTGGCCTTCAGCTCGGCCTGACTTTGTAAGTGCACGTCGATGCCGTTTTCTAGGCAGCGACGGTAAAGCGCCTGCATACGCTGCAATTCTGCGTCGTTGGTGGCAACCAACAGCTTGCCACACGCTTCGAATGGAATACCCTGTTCTTGGCAAAACGCTTTAGTGGCCGCCGCCCCGCGCCGACAAAAGTCGGCTTTTAAGCTGCCCGGTGCGTAATAAACACCAGCGTGAATCACTCCGCTATTGCGCCCGGTTTGGTGCCGGGCTAACCCGGATTCCTTCTCAATTAACAGAACACGGGCTCCGGGATGTTTAATCTGCAGTTGCCGGGCGCTTGCCAAGCCCACAATACCGCCACCAATCACCAGAAAGTCGAATACGGGTTGATGTTTGTTCATAGGTAGGCGCTTAAATCCCTTTATCGAATACGGATAAAGCGCACAGTGTAACATCCCCAGGAGTCGCTTAAACCTCGTTGATTGGGCCGACATGGGCTTGGTATGACCGGTTTGCGTGGGTAAACTAGTCGCCCTTGGCAAATTCGATTCATTAGCAACGATGGTGGTAAACAATCTGTGACGAGCATGATACCGGCAATAACCAGCACTTCACCCGTTCAAGCCCTGTATTTGTCGTTTATCGACGAACTTAAAAGCAGTGGTTTTGAAGGGGATTTATGCCCGGATTACGCTAATCGCACCGTGCTATCCACCGATAACTCCATCTACCAGATACTGCCACAGGGTGTTATTTATCCTAAAAATACCGACGATTTGGTGCGTATTGCCGAATTAAGCAATCGCCGCGAATTCCACACGGTGGTGCTCTCCCCGCGCGGCGGCGGTACTGGCACCAATGGCCAATCTCTAACCGACGGCCTGGTGGTAGACGTTTCCAAACACATGAACCAAATCCTCGAAATCAACGCCGAGGAAGGTTGGGCGCGGGTGCAGGCCGGTGTGGTTAAAGATCAACTCAACGCTGCGGCCAAAGCACACGGCTTATTTTTTGCCCCCGAGCTCTCTACCAGCAATCGCGCCACCATAGGCGGCATGATCAATACCGACGCCTCCGGCCAAGGCTCGTGCGTGTACGGCAAAACCCGCGATCATGTGTTAGAGCTCACCAGTGTCTTGTTGGATGGCAGCGTGTTGCTCTCTAAAGCCCTTGAGGAAGACGAGCTTAAAGCACTGCAGCACAATCAAGATCGCGTTGGCCAAATTCATCGAGTAATCGACGATATTGAGCGCGAACACAAAGACGCCATTGCCGAAAAATTCCCTAAGCTCAACCGCTGCCTTACGGGTTACGATTTGGCTCATATTCGCGACGACCAAGGCCGGTTTAACCTCAACAATATTTTGTGCGGTGCCGAAGGCACACTGGGATTTATCAGCGAAGCAAAAATTAATTTACTGAAAATCCCCAAATACACTGCGTTGGTAAATTTACGCTACGCCAACTTCGATGCCGCCCTACGCCACGCCAATGCATTAATGCAAGCCGGGCCCACGTCCATCGAGACCGTGGACAACAAAGTCATGGCGTTGGCACAAAGCGATATTATTTGGCACACCGTGGGCCATTTTTTTGAGGACGACAGCGATCATCAACTGGCGGCTATTAATTTGGTGGAATACACCAGCGATGACGAACAGGCGTTAAAAGATGCGGTTGGTGTATTAACCCAGCAACTGGATAACGCCGGCAACGCGGGCCCGAGCTACGGATACTCCATTGCCTGGGGCGACGATGTGGCAAAAATTTGGGCCATGCGTAAAAAATCTGTGGGCTTATTGGGCAAAAGTAAAGGCGAAGCCCGACCAATTCCCTTTGTGGAAGATACCGCGGTACCGCCCGAACATTTGGCCGACTACATTTTAGAATTTCGCGCGTTACTCGATAACGCCGGCTTGCAATACGGCATGTTTGGCCATGTGGATGCCGGGGTATTACACGTACGCCCGGCCATCGACATGAAAGACCCCGAGCAAGAAAAAATGGTTCGCACTATTAGCGACCAGGTCGTGGAATTAACCGATAAATACCACGGATTGATTTGGGGCGAACACGGTAAGGGCGTGCGCTCAGAATACGCCACACGCTTTTTTGGCGATCTCTACCCACAATTGCAGCGTATTAAAGTGGAATTTGACCCGCGCAACCAATTAAATCCCGGAAAAATTGCCACACCCAGCAGTGATATTCCGTTGCTAAAAATTGATGAAGTCACCACACGAGGCCAATTAGATCGACAAATTCCCGTGCAATATTGGCAGGCCTACAGCGAGGCCGTGTATTGCAATGGCAACGGAGCCTGCTACAACTACAACCCCAAAGATGCCATGTGCCCGAGCTGGAAAGCCACCCGCGAACGCACACATTCGCCCAAAGGTCGTTCGTCACTCATTCGTGAATGGTTAAAACAACTGGCCGAGCGCGACGTAAACCCTGTAGAAGCCAGCCAGCAGGTTAAACAGCAAAGCTTTTTAAAAAGCTTAAAGTCACGCTTTAAAAATACGCGAGCTAAGCGCCAGGGTGAGTACGATTTTAGCCACGAAGTGCACAACAGCATGATGGCCTGCCTGGCCTGTAAATCCTGTGTGGGACAATGCCCGATTAATGTGGATGTACCGGAATTTCGCAGTAAATTTTTAGAGCTTTATTACAGCCGCTATTTGCGCCCGGCCAAAGATTATTTAATTGGCGGCTTGGAATTTATGATGCCCACTTTGGCACGCGTACCCTGGGCATACAATTTTAGCTTGTCTCTCAGCCCCATTAGTTGGCTGTTAAAAAAATACGCCGGCATGGTCGACAGCCCCAAATTAACCGGGATTAGCTTAAAAAATGCAGCCCAAAAACTGGGTGTACAATACGCCACATCGAATGTATTGAATAATCTAACCGAAGAGCAAAAGCAACAATCGGTAATTTTGGTGCAAGACGCCTTTACCAGTTATTTCGAAACGCAAGTTGTTATCGATGCACTCACGGTGTTAAAAAAACTGGGCTTCAACCCAATCTTGGCCCCGTTTAAAGCCAACGGCAAACCCTTGCATGTACACGGCTTTTTAAAGCAGTTTGAACAAACCGCAAAAAGCACCACCGAATACCTCAACACGCTAGCCGTATCGGGCATTCCACTCATCGGCTTAGAACCCTCCATGACCCTGACCTACCGAGCTGAATATAAAAAATACGTCGGTGAGCAAGTACCGGAGGTTTTACTGTTGCAAGAATGGTTAGTGCAGCATAAAGATCAATTACCTAAAGCAAACATTCAAAACCCACAAGAGTACAAACTACTGGGCCATTGCACCGAAAAAACCAACGCCGCTCCCGCGGTAAAAGCATGGATCACAATATTTGAACAATTGGGATTAGGGCTGAGTGAAATTAGCGTGGGTTGCTGTGGTATGTCCGGCACATTTGGCCACGAAACCACCAATGTGGAAACCTCAAAAAATATCTACGCATTAAGCTGGCAAGATGTGGTTAATGCTCCAGAGCATCAAGGCAAATTAGTCGCCAGCGGTTATTCGTGCAGAAGCCAAGTCAAAAGAATGAGCCAAACCACCTTGCCTCACCCCGTGCAGGTGCTTTTGGAGTTTGTTTAGTTTCAACTAGCCTTTAATAAAATCAAAGACTAATTGCTTTATTTCAATCCTATCACCACATTTTTTGAAGCCAGCCGGAATGCATACCCGAGTTAATTTCGACTAGGGCCTGTTAACACTAATAAGCCTGTCAGCAATCAGTGAAAAGTTGATAAA
>CAYFFE010000038.1:0-30405 GCA_964342265.1 uncultured Cellvibrionaceae bacterium
TCCGCACCGAGCCACCACCACCTATCGAGCAGCATAAAAACAGCGCCGTTGATTAAAGGTAAGCCGACTGGTGGTCATACTTTGCTCTATGGTGATGTGCGAATTGTCCCGGGAACAGAATCGGTACCTGATGTGGCGGCTGTATATAAAGCTACGATTCAAGTTCCTGATCCGGCGAATCCGGGCCAATGGATAACCAAAACTAGCAATAATTCTACTAATACGAAGTTTCCCAAAGATTGGGATGAAATTCGTGTTAAAACCGAAGTTGATGCGGCTTGGAATGACCCAAATAAAATAGTTCAAGGCGATAAGTGGATTTCAGTCACGCCATCTGGTGTAAAAGTCGAGGGCTGGATTTCACCAAGAACAACAGTCTATCCGGTATATCAAACACCAAAAAAACCTTAGAGGTGTAATGTGAAGTTAAAGCTTTATTATGCTGATGGTGGCAACCATCCTGTGTTAGGGCAAGTCTATCATCAGTGCCAAGAGTTTATAGATGGTAGAGATGCGGCCAGATATCAACGATATCTAGCCAACATTTTAAGTTGCATTACTCAGTCCGTTAATGATTGTGATCGAGTATTGGCTGAAGTAGAAATGATAGAAAAAGGGCAAGAAAGTGAGTCTGAAATAGAAGGGAATAACGTCGATGTGCTAATTTCCCAAGACGGCATCCAGGTTGATATAAATGTAAATGATGAATGGGTGGGGCAGCCTGAAGGAAGATTTTCACTTGCCGAATTTAAGACTGTAGTTGCTGCGTGGAGAAGATTTCTTCAAATGCCTGAATCATTTAAATCTGAGGTGATTATCGATTTGTAGGTTGTTCCAAACACTGAATTGTTGAAGGTAAAACCGGGCACCTTAATAGGGGAGCCTGAGTTGCCTCATCCGAATGCGAATGCTGACATGGTTCGTTCGCTCAATAGACAAAATGAATCAGCAGAAATTTTATCGAATAGAGGCTTGGATGTAACACATTTACCTAATACGGGAAGGAAGGGAGGTAACCCTGATTTAGATATCAATACAAGGCCCGCAGATGTGTATTCTCCGAAATCTAAAAACCCGAACACTATTAGGGATAATATGATTCATAAAATTGAGCACCAGGCCCCGGATATAGTTTTGAACATTACCGACTCACCATTGAGTTCAGCAGATATGTTGAAATTTTTGGACGATAAGCCGGTGAATGGCTTACAGAACTTGTATTTGATTGATGGTGAAAACGTTCTATTGAGGAAGTTTTAAGATGACTATGACTCTCAATTTGGAAGTTGCGCAGGGTATTAGGCTTCAGGATGTAAAAGATGCTTTAGTGGGGGTTGAGTATTCGGACTTGTCTGAGACGGAATCCGAGCTGTCTATAGTCTTGCCCAATACAAATGCGTCAATGTCGGTTAAGACGAATCTCGAAGATTCGGCAGTATTAACTGAAGACTTGGAAGATGCAGACTGGTCTGTTGGATTACGAGCATATTTTGACGTTGATGCTTCCTTGCCTAATCCATTTGATGATGTGAAGAAGATTGTGTTGAATCTATCAAAGCAAACGTCATTTGAGTTCGCTTTATCGTTTCAATACGAATCTCTCTATGCTCAGAAAGGTTCTAATGGTCTTGAATTGAGTAAAGATTTTTAAATGATATAGGTTGCTCCAACCAATACAGGGCTTGTTTTCGGGTCGGCTGAGGCCGTTGAAAATTCTGTGTCAGTTAAAAATTACTGACGCGCTACGCTTGTCGGCCTCTCATCTGAATTAGAGATGACACAGAAATTTGAACACTACTCTAAAAGAGTCATTTACTGGTCAACTAAATGCAACGCCGTATTTTTGTAGATATGTGCAGCAACAATTCCTAAATTGAATTTATTTTGCACACTCAAATTAGCTAGGCTAAGAAAAACGCAGAACATTAGCGTAACGATTAGCAAAACAAACAAGTGGCTTTTTTATTTTCGCTAAAACATAACCGCGTTTGCTTTCGTAATAGGTTAAGTCATTGTTTCACATAACACTTCATTGCTCTGGCGGCGGTTCGATTTTGGCCTGTTGGCTATCGATCCATTGCTTAACTTCTTCGGTTAGTTGTTTGGATGTTTTGCCTTCGGTTTTAATGGGCTCGCCGAATATAACTGTAATTAAACCCGGCTTTTTATTAAACCGTTTGTTTATCCAGCAGTAACCAGCGTTGTGGGCTACAGGGATGACTTCCACGCCGGTGGTTACAGCAATTTCCGCTCCACTGCGGGCGTACTTACCGCTTTCGCCGACGGCGATGCGCGTTCCTTCCGGGAACACCAATAGACTGCGGCCCGATCGAATGCGCGCCATGCCTTGTTCTTTAACCTGTTTTAACGCTTTGAGCGGATTGGAGCGATCGATGGCTACTGGCTGCAGTACGCGCAATCCCCAACCAAAACCGGGAATGCGCAATAATTCCTTTTTTAATATGGTACTGATACGGCCACAAACCATCTGCAAATAAAAGGTTTCCCAAGCCGATTGATGCTTCGACATAATCACATATTGTTTGCCGGGCTCGGGTAAATTACCGTGGCGTACATAGCGAATGCCGCAGAGTATGCGTGCCCCGTGTACAACCAAAACACTCCAACAACACACTAAGGGCGCAACGCGTTTTGCCGGCAGAAACCAGTAACCTATGCCGGCCAGTATGCCAACAACGCCAGTGACCACCGAGTAGTAGACATAAAATATTAAGGTTCGAATAAGGGCCATCATGTTAACGAAAATCGCCACTCCAGTTTTTGTTTTTTACGATTTATCAATCGCTGTAAGTGTAGCGGTTAATGCAGTAATTAAAGCCAGAGACTAAAAAGATTGGTAAATATTTAATCGTGCGGTGCATTAACAGCATTAAATTCAAAAATGCCGCAAAATAAAATCGCACGCTTGGTTTAACTCGGCAAAGCAATGATCATCGGCAACAGTGTCGGTTTGGGATAACGGTGCATTGCTGCCACTCACCCACAAGGCTTGTGCACCCACCGCATCGGCCAGTTGTACATCCGCTTGCTCGGTGCCAATAAAAATCATCTCGTTGGCCGGCGTGGCAAATTCTAATTCGATGGCGTCGATTAATCCGGTGTTGGGTTTGCGGCAGTGGCAGTGGTCTTGGGGTGCGTGGGGGCAGTAAAAAAACGCGGCGATGGCACCGCCGCGATTCTCCACCATTTCGCTCAGCTTATTGTGGGCAGCTTCCAACTCATCCAAATCCAATTGGCCTTGGCTGATTTCCGGCTCGTTGCTGGCGACCACCAAAATAAAGCCGGCATTGCTGAGCTTGGCCAGGGCTTCAGGCACGCCGGTGATGAGCGCCGGGTTGCCATCGATGGCTTGCCGCAGACCCCGGCGATTGAGCACAACCAATCTCATATCGCCGTACCGGTTGGGCTAGTTCTTAGCGGGTACAAGGTAGGAAATGTCCGCGATGTGTAAAAACAGTTGGCGCAATTGCAGTAGCAGAGCCAGGCGATTAGCGCGCACGGTTAAATCGTCGGTCATTACCATCACTTGATCGAAGAAATCGTCCACGGGTTTGCGCAACACCGCCAATTCCATCAGTGCCTGTTGATAATCGGCGTCTGCCAATAAGGGCTGTACGGTGGCGTCGACGTTGGCTAGGGCATCGGCCAGCGCACGTTCGGCGTCGTCGCTGAATAAATCGGCGTCCGGCGTGGTTTTGTCGATGCTTTCTTTCGCCAAAATGTTCGATACGCGTTTGTTGGCCGCAGCCAGCGCTTGGGCTTCGGGTAATTGGCTAAAGGCTGCCACGGCGTAAATGCGGTTGTCGATGTCCAGCGGCGTGGATAATTGCTTGGCGGCCACGGATTGGAATACCTCGGCGCTAATGGCCAAATCCTCATACCAGGCGCGCAGGCGGTCGAGCATGTAGTGCAGCACTTTATCGATTAAGCCATCGGCGTTAGGGAGCGATGGATAAAGACCGGCGGCTTTAGTGAGCAGCGCGGCCAAATCCAAAGGCAGTTGTTTTTCGATCAACAAGCGCAGTACGGCCACGCTGGCACGGCGCAGGGCGAACGGGTCTTTGGAGCCGGTAGGCTGTTGGCCAATGCCAAAAATGCCGACTAACGTGTCGAGCCGATCGGCCAGTGCCACGGCCACGCCCGCAGGGCCTTCTGGGAGTTTGTCGCCGGCGAATTTAGGTAGGTAGTGATCGGCCACGGCGTTGGCAACCGCGTCGGCTTCGCCTTGTTGCGTGGCGTAGTACTTGCCGGCAATACCCTGCATTTTGTCGAATTCCAGCACCATTTCCGAGGCCAGATCGCATTTGCACAACTCGCCGGCGCGCTGGGCCTGTTTGGCGTCGCCGCCAATTTGCTCGGCGATAAAGGCGCTTAATTGGGCAATGCGCTCGCTCTTGTCGTACAAGCTGCCCAGTTGCGCCTGAAAAACAATGCTTTTTAAACGATCGCGAAAGCTGTCCAGCGATTGTTTTTTATCGGTTTCAAAAAAGAACGCCGCATCGGCCAAACGCGGGCGAATGACTTTTTCGTTGCCTTCGATAACCGCTTGCGGGTCGTGACTTTCGATATTGGCGACGGTAATAAAATTATTTTTAAGCTGGCCGTTGTTATCGAGCACGTGAAAGTACTTTTGATGCTCCGACATGGACGAAATCAATGCCTCGGCCGGCACCTGCAAAAATTGTTCGTCGAACTGGCCGGCTAGCGCCACCGGCCATTCCACCAATGCCGAGACTTCTTCCAGCAGATCGGGCTCGATTACCGCTTGGCCGTCGATGGTTTGCGCGGTTTGTTCGATTTGTTCGCGAATTCGGGCTTGGCGCTCGTCAAAATCCACCAACACATAACCGGGATCGGCGAGTAGGCGGGTGTATTCCGCGGGCGAATTGATGGTTAACGATCGATTGTAATGAAAGCGATGACCGCGGGTTTCGCGGTTGGCGGTAAGCCCCATCACCTCACCGGGGACAATTTCGTCGCCCAATAACATCAGCAACCAGTGTACCGGGCGCACGAATTCCGTTTTGCTCGCGCCCCAGCGCATGCGCTTGGGAATGGGCAGATGCGCCAGAGATTGCTCAACAATACCGGCCAACAAGCCAATGGTGGGCTCGCCGCCCACGCTTTTCTCAACCATGAGTTTATCGGCTTTACCGTCGTTGCCGGTTTGCAGTTGTGCGGGGTCAACGCCGTTTTTCTGGGCGAAAGCCTGGGCGGCCTTGGTGGGCTGGCCCTGGTCGTCGAAGGCAATTTTTACCGGCGGGCCCCAAACGGTTTGCGTTTTTTGCGGAGTTTGCTCGGCCAGGTTTTCGATAATTACCGCTAAACGGCGCGGCGCGGCCAGCGCCTTGGCGCTGTCGAAGCTCAAATCGTAGTCCTGCAGGCGCTGGCAAATACCGGCTTCAAAGGCTTGGGACAGGGTTTTTAATGCGGTTGGCGGCAGCTCTTCGGTGCCCAATTCCACCAGAAAATCCAAACTCATGCCGACTCTCCTTCATTGGATTGGTGGGCTGCAATAACTTCGTCTCGCAGTGCTTGTGGAGCCATGGGAAAGCCCATAGCCATGCGGGCGTTAAAATAACTGTGTGCGACTTCGCGTGCCAGGGTGCGCACGCGCAGAATGTAGCGCTGGCGTTCGGTGACCGAGATGGCGTGGCGGGCGTCGAGCAGGTTAAAGGTGTGCGACGCTTTCATCACCATTTCGTAGGCGGGCAGCGGCAGATTAAGCTGCACCAGGCGTTGGCTTTCGCGCTCGTAGTGATCAAAGCACTGGAACAAAAACGGCACGTCGGCCTGCTCAAAGTTGTAGCGCGACATTTCCACTTCGTTTTGGTGGAACACATCGCCGTAAGAGACCTTTTCTCCGTTGGGGCTCACCGCCCAAACCAAATCGTAAACGCTGTCTACGCCCTGCAAATACATGGCGATGCGCTCAAGGCCGTAGGTAATTTCGCCGGTAACCGGGTAACACTCAATGCCGCCGACCTGCTGGAAGTAGGTAAATTGAGTAACTTCCATACCGTTCAGCCACACTTCCCAGCCAAGGCCCCAGGCACCTAACGTGGGGGATTCCCAGTTGTCTTCGACGAAGCGAATATCGTGCACCAGGGGATCGATTTGCAAACGCTTGAGTGAATTCAAATACAACTCTTGAAAATCCGCCGGCGAGGGCTTCATTACCACCTGAAATTGGTAATAATGCTGGAGTCGATTGGGGTTTTCGCCGTAGCGGCCATCGGTGGGGCGGCGGCTGGGCTGCACATAGGCGGCGTTCCAGGTCTCCGGGCCCAGAGCGCGCAGCACCGTGGCCGGGTGAAAAGTTCCCGCGCCCACTTCCATGTCCAGTGGTTGCAGAATGACACAGCCCTGTTCGGACCAGTATTGCTGAAGTGCAAAGATAAGCCCCTGAAAGGTACTGACATCGACGTTCGATGGTCTCGTGTTATCGGCCACGGCTAATTGCCCCTAATCGTCTCGCTAATGAAAATTTGAGGCCGGATTATAGACGCCTCGCGCCAAGATCTCATTACGCAATCCGGACTCTTTTGCCCTGCGGGCTAAGCTTTTGCGCCGAAAAGCCAGAAGACGACCTATAGAATGCGCGTTCCTCTTGCAATAACGCTGGGCAAAGCCGCGCAATGAGTGTAAACCGAGCTCGGTTGCGGTAGTCTTGCCGCATTTAATGATCGACTCAAAAGCGTACATGCCAGACAACCCAAAACATTTAAAACCCGCTCAGCAACGATTAACTACCGGCGAGCGTCGGCGTCAGAAACTCGCGCAAAACCCGCGTTACGATGTACGTGGCCAAATAATCGTTAGCCTTTTTCGGCTTTTGTCGTTTCTCCCGTTGCGTTGGATTCGCGGCCTGGGCCAACAAATCGGCCGGCTAATTTGTCGGTTGGATATTCAAGATGCCAAAGTCGCGCGCGAAAACATCGGCTACGCCTTCGCCGCTATGCCAACAGATCAGCAACACCGATTGGCCAAGCAAAGCATCATCGAAAGCGCAAAAACGGCTTTGGAAATGGCGGCGGTGTGGTTTCGCAACGATCAATGGTTGGAGCGCGTAATCGTCGAACAGGTTAATCGGGCGCAATTCGATCAAGCCATGGCCGCCGATAAGGGATTGATTCTACTCTCGCCGCACATTGGCAACTGGGAAGTGTTGGGCCGCTATCTGGGTTTGATCGCTCCGGGCATTACGGTGATGTACAAGCCGGCTCAGTCGGCGGCAATGGATGCGTTAATTCGCAAGGCGCGGTTGCGCAACATGAACGTTGCGCCCACCGATCGCAGCGGTGTAATGATGTTGCTCAAAGCGTTAAAAACAAATGGTGTGGTGGGAATTTTGCCCGACCAAGTCCCCACCGAGGGCGGTGGTGAGTTCGCCGATTTCTACGGCAAGCCGGCACTCACCATGACGATGATTCGACAGTTGCAAAAGAAAACCAACGCCGCCGTACTCATGGTGCACAGTGAGCGGGTGGAATCGGGGTTTCGCGTGGTGTTTACCGAGCCCCACGAATCCATCTATGCGCAAGAGCCCGAGCAAGCACTGCTGGGCCTCAATCGCTCGGTGGAAAAATGCATCGATCAAATTCCCGCCCAATACCAGTGGCAATACAAACGCTACCGCCGCCAGCCGAAGGGCGTGGCGCGGCCCTATCGGTATTGATAAATTTAAATCGTTATTTCTTTATTTCTTCATTTCGTTAATACGACGCGGTGACCACCGCCGGTAATTGCTGGGCAATGGCTTCGGCTTTTATCGGGGCTTTAAAAAAAGCGTGATAGTTGCCCTCGGGATTGATAAGCACGACTTGTGAGCCGTGGTCGACTTGATAGGCGGCCTCACCCATGTGCTCGGCGTGTGGCCCGGTGTTGGGAACTTTAAAAAACGGCACGCTCACACTGTTGGCGAACGTTTTGAGCGCAACAAAATCGCCGGTAATGCCGGTAAAGTCGTCGTTAAATTGCGTGACGTAGTGCTTGATAACCTCGCTGCTATCGCGCGCCGGATCCACCGATACCAGAGTGACTTGTACCTTATCGGCCAATTGCACCGGCATTTGTTTTATCGCTAAATTTAATTCGTTGAGTGTGGTGGGGCAAATATCCGGACAATGGGTAAAGCCAAAAAATACCAAACTCCATTTGTCTTTAAAAAAAGCTAAGGATACGGCCGATCCCTCATGATTAATGAGCGCATCGGCATTGGTCGCTAAAGCTAGCGGGCGCGGTTGGTTAAGTACGCGCAGTGTATCGCTGGATAATTGTTCGGGTGTTAAACGCGCGGGCGCAAAAAAACGATTGGCAAATAATAACAGTACCATCGCGATAAATAACACGATCATGGCCACGGTAATTAAAATACCGCGATCGTTGCGCCTTGGTGTGGGCGCTAAGTCACTGCTTTCGGCGGAAATCGACATAGCTGCAGCTCCTTAATACAGTTTAGGTGTGGTAATTAAATAATGATCGAGCAGCATGATCACAAATAACATCAATAAATAAATGATCGAATAACTGAACGTCGCCATGGCGTGCTCTCGGTCGGGGGCTTTTATCATTAAGCCCGCGTAGGCAATAAAAATACTGCCTAAAATAAGCGCGCCGGCTAAATACACGATGCCCAACATGCCGGTAACAAACGGCAACAGCGACACGGCCAATAAAATTAGCGTGTACAGCAAAATATGAATTTTGGTGTAGCGAATGCCGTGCGTGACCGGCAACATGGGCACGTTGGCTTTGGCGTACTCGTCTTTACGATGCACGGCCAATGCCCAAAAATGCGGCGGCGTCCAGGCAAAAATAATTAATACTAACAACAGGCCCGGGCCATCCACCGAACCGGTAACCGCCGTCCAGCCCAATAGCGGGGGAGCCGCACCGGCGATGCCGCCAATCACAATATTTTGCGGCGTGGCGCGCTTTAAAAACACGGTATAAACCAGGGCGTAACCAATCAGCGAGGCCAGGGTTAACCAAGCCGTGAGGGGATTGACCCAAACCGTTAGTACGGTCATGCCGATAACGGCCAGAATCGCCGCAAAACCCAATGCGCGCACCGGATCCACCGCGCCGGTAACGACCGGCCGGCGTTGAGTCCGTAGCATTTTTTGATCGATACGCCGATCAACCACGTGATTAATGGCCGCCGCTGCGGCTGCACACAAACCCACCCCAAGATTAGTGGCCAGCAACAACCAAAACCCGGGTACTTGCGGGCTGGCTAGCAGCATCCCGATGACCACGGTCACCAGCATGACCATCACCACCTTGGGTTTGCACAGGCCCCAGTAATCCGAGAGGCTGGGTCGATGAGCGTGGGCTTTAATGGGCAGGCTGGTTGCTTGGCTCATGGTGAACTCCTGGGCTGTGAGTGGATTTGGTGGATTGGGCGTGGTGAAGAACGGGTAAGTGATGGAGCTGATAAAGAGCGGTAATTAATGCCAGTAACAAGAGTGCAGCAACACCGTTGTGCGCAACGGCCACTGGCAAAGGCAGGGCCAGCAGAATATTGGCGATGCCGAGGCCAATCTGCACGACCAACAAACTGCTGATAACCACCGCGGTTGGTGTAAGCAAGCGGCGTTTCAATAATTGCCACAAGCAAAAAATGCTCAACACAGTCACCAACAAAGCCCCAATGCGATGACTCAAGTGTATTGCCGTGCGTGCCGGGCCGTCTAAGTGGCCGCCCAAATAATTGGGGCCAATGGCCTGAAAAATATTAAAGCCCTGCTGAAAGTTGGCTTCGGGAAAGATCTGGCCCTGACACGTAGGCAACTCGGGGCAGGCCAGGGCCGCGTAATTGGCGCTGGTCCAGCCGCCCAGGCTAATCTGAATAATCACTAAGACGATGAGCGCCGTTAAGGCTTTAATTAAAAAGCGCTTTTCTTGCGCGCTAACGACCGGGTTTTCCATTGCGGGTATTGGTGTTGGCGGTGATGTGGGTGTGGCAAAAAGTTGCGCGCGCGAATTATTGAGCCGACATTGCCGCAATCGCACGAACAAGAGCCAAATGAGCGCCAAGGTGGTAAAGCCACCCAGCAAATGGGCGGTAACGACTTGCGGCCAGAGTTTTAACGTAACAGTCCACATGCCAAACGCGCCCTGCAACACGATCATCGCGCACAGAGCAAGGGCGTGTTTTGTGGGGTATCGCATTGTGGAATGATTTTTTCGTTGTTTTCGGTTTTGATGCAGCAACAATCCCGTGAGCGTAAACACCAACAACCCCAAACTGCCGGCACAATAGCGATGCACCATCTCCGGCCAGGTTTTGGTGTGCTCGACGGGAAATTCGGGAAATAACGCCTCGGCGGCGGCGACTTCGGCTGAGCTTGTTGGCCAAGTTAGGTGGCCATAGCAGCCGGGCCAGTCTGGGCAGCCTAAGCCCGCGTGCACCAAACGGGTAAACGCACCCAAACTGACCACAATACAGGCGACGAGAAAGGCCACGAGCGTGAGTTTTTCAAGCAAAGAAAATCGATTGTGCGCTATTGTCATCGGTTAGCTCCTATTCGTAGGAAAACTTCAACAAGCGTGTTAAATCGTCCAATAAATCGGAGCCGGAGTTGTTGGCGTCGTAAGTCATCATGGCAAATCCGTCTTGATCCACCACAACAATATGTTCGTTGGGAGTGAGTGAGGCACCCGAGAACTGTTGTTGCCAGGCGCTTGGCGTAACCGACACCACGCTCAGGCCGCTGTCTTCGATAGCTTGGTTGGGAATTTGATGGAAATTGGGCTGTTGTTGAATCAACACTAAATAGCGCTCAATTCTGTGCGCCTCTTTAGCCAAGCGAATGTGCACCTGCCGAGCGGTGTACAGTTGTTGCAAACAAACTTCGGCACATGGAATTTCGGCCACCGTTAAGATTTGCCAGTGTTTTTGATTCGCCCAGGTACTAGCCTGAGGATGATTATTGTGAGTTTGGTTGTCGTGATGTTGGCTTGTGTGAATGGGCAGAGATAAAACAGTCGTGGCGGGTGATAACAGCGTGCCTTTATTGATGGTATTGGAAGGAATGCCTTGGCCTGTGAAAAAAATCCAATAAGCCGCCAACATGGGTGTCGCCACCGCCAGAAAGAGCAGAACTAAAACCAGTTTCCCCGTAATAGGTGCCGCATTATTAACGGGAAGTGTATTCTCAATGGTCATACCACTTCACCTTATAGTTATATTTACAAATAAGTGTAGACGACACTTTATAAAATGCTAATTAACAAACCTAAAATGTGATGGTTTTTTTGGCGCTAAAAATAAGAAAAGGGTGAGGAGGGAGCTCATTCAATTAAGCGAATGAGACGAATTGTGTGAGTGGGACTTAAAGTGAATATCAAAAACCAAAAAACCTCTGATAAATCAGAGGTTTTTAAGGGTTATCGCGCGTTTTTCGAAAAACCAATTAAGATTTTCTTTCGTTTCTTTCTTTTAGCGCGGTCCACAAGCTGGGTAGATTACTGTGAGTTAACACGAAGGCGAAAGCCAATACTACCGCCATAACAAACCATTGTAGTGCGTAGCCGTAATGCTTAGCCGGCGAAACCGTGCTGGTTTGCCAATGTGTGGTAAGTGCCTCTGGCTGCGCTGGATCGATTTGTAAATACCAGTCGGCCACCATATCGTTGTAGGGAAAGTCGCTGGGTTTTACTTCGATAACCGAAGGTTTGTCGGTAACAAAAATATTATTAACAAACGGTAAATCAAAGGGTTTGCGATAAAAGCCATTCAAGGTAATGATACGGCCGTCGAACTCGGGAACCTGATGCACAGTATCTTCTGTTACCCAACCGAGATTAACCAAAATGGCATCCCCATTTAAAGTAATAAAAGGTACCAGTAAATCTTGGCCCACTTGACCTTCGACAATTTGGTTTTGCAGCCACCAATAAACCTGTTGATCGAAGTGGCCGCGCAGTGCCAAGCGTTCGAACTCTTGACCCTCAAAGTTGGCGAGAAATTCAATAAATGTTGGTTCGTTCGTCAGACCGACAGACTTTTGCTCGATCCAATATTGTTTGCTGGCGGCACGATCTAGCTGCCACACACCAAGGGCAAGGAATACCACGACAAATAGAACGAAAAAACTTGCCGAGGATAAGTTAATCTGCCACCTTATGTTTCTTAACGTTTCAATATAACAAGTCATAAATCGCTTCTTAATTCAGTTATTTTTCTTATGATTGAATTCCCAATTACGTTTAATTCAACAGTGTCTTTTCTTCTTAAAGCAAATTTACCGGCTAGCGTAAATTTAAAGTGTAGACTAGGAACCGAGCCGTGTTACTAAAAGTAACTATTGTTGTTTTATTTATACTGGTTCTGTTGAGTCTTAGCAGAGCTCTAATCTTTTTACTGCGCGATCAGAACAATCCTCGTAAAAGGGTGCTATATGCACTTGGCATCCGTGTGGTGTTGGCCAGTTTGTTGTTATTGTGTTTGTTTTATGGGTTTTACACAGGCCAATTGAACAGCCACGCGCCTTGGGATAGCGGCCCGGTGGAACAAAAGCCTTAATCCCTAACCCAGTACATACACAAAAATAAACAAACCAAGCCACACTACATCGACAAAGTGCCAATACCAACTAGCGGCTTCAAATCCAAAACAATCGTCGTGCTTAAAATGACCTTTTATTGCCGCCCTTAAGAACATCACTAACAACATGAAGGTGCCGAGAGTGACATGGGCGCCATGAAAGCCCGTTAACATAAAAAAGGTGGTTCCGTAGATGCCGCTATCAAGTGTGAGGCCCAAATGAGTATATGCCTCTAGGTATTCTTCTATTTGCAGTATCAAGAAGACAATACCTAGGCCAACTGTAGCACCGAGCCAAGCGACAAATCCAGAACGCTTGTTATTTTTCAGGCAAGTGTGTGCAAAATGCACAGTAACACTTGAAGAAAGTAACACCACAGTGTTCCAGAAGGGCAGCCAGGTCCAGATTGAGGCTGCATCTCCATAGCTCATGCTGTTCTCGGGCCCTGTTACCTGGGCGTTTTCACCGTTGGCAGCCATATCGGGCGTGGTCATTAGTGGCCAGGTGTTTTCAAAGCCAGGCCACAGTAACTGATTAGTGGCCGAGTCGTGGCTGCCTTCGCCGCCGAGCCAGGGCAGTGCAAAATTGCGCACGTAAAACAGTGCCCCAAAAAACGCGGCGAAGAACATCACCTCGCTAAAAATAAACCAGCCCATGCCCCACACATAAGAGCGCTTTAATTGTGCGCTGTTCAATCCCTGCATGTTTTCGGTAATAACAATGTTAAACCAGCGGTAGAGAACAAACGCAAAAATTAAAAAGCCGACGAATAAAATCGTTGTACCGGATTCTCTGCCATTTAGCAGGCTTGCCAAACCGTATACGGTGGTCGCGAGACCAATGGATGCAAAAATGGGTAATTTACTTTGTTCCGGTACGTAATAGCTGCTGTCACTGGCCATAAGCAATCCTATAGTTGTTGGGCTTTCATCGAGCACATTGCCTGCAGATGGATGGAAGCCATTGTCGGTTTACTCAACGAAAGCCGCGCGTTAACGGGCTACCACTTCGTTCGCCTTGGGTTTGGCGCTGTTGTCAGTAATATCAAAAAGTGTGTAAGCCAACGTTAAGGTATTAATGTGTTTGGGCAGGTCTTTATCGACGATAAATCGCAACACCAGCTCCGCCTCTTCCCCCGCTGGCAGGGGTTGATGGGTAAAACAAAAACACTCGGTTTTATGAAAATAATCGGTGGCACCAAACGGCACTAAACTCGGAACCGCTTGAGACACCATGTCATGTTGTGTGGTGTTTTTAGCGTAGTAGGCAATTTGCATTTCTTGACCGGGGTGCACACGCACTTGGGATTGCATGGGTTTAAATTGCCAAGGCATCGACTCGTTGTTGTTGGCAATGAATTGCACTTTAATCCAACGCTTTTCGTCGACAATTTGCTGCGCGCCTTGATAAAGGCCGTCGGTTTTGCCGTTTAATCCGGTGACTTCACAAAAGACGTCGTACAGCGGCGGCATTAAAAACACGGCAAACACAAACATCGCCACGCCCGTGCAAAAAAGCTTGGCGACGAGTTTAACGGTTTTGCGGTTGGCTTCTTGCACAGACATGATAATCAGATCCTAGCGAATAGCCGGTGGCGTAGAAAAACTGTGGTAAGGCGGTGGTGACGACAGCGTCCATTCCAATCCTTCTGGCTCTTCCCATACTTGATCGCTGGCTTTATCAGTACTGTAAAGCGTGCGAACAATGTTAAATAAAAACAGCACTTGCGAGGCACCAAACAAAAAAGCACCGCAACTGGAGATCATATTAAAATCGGCAAACTGTAAGGCGTAGTCGGGAATGCGGCGTGGCATGCCGGCAAGTCCCACAAAGTGCATGGGGAAGAAGGTTATATTCAAGCCGATAAACGACAGCCAAAAATGGGTTTTGCCCATGACCTCGTTGTACTGTTTGCCCGACCATTTGGGCAGCCAGTAATAAACTGCCGCCGTGATGGAAAAGATAGCTCCGGGCACCAACACATAGTGGAAATGCGCCACCACAAAATACGTATCGTGATACTGAAAATCCGCCGGAGCGATGGCCAGCATCAAGCCCGAGAAGCCGCCGATAGTAAATAAAATTACAAATGCCACAGAAAACAACATGGGTGTTTCGAACGACAAGGAGCCGCGAAACATGGTGGTGACCCAGTTAAACACTTTTACGCCCGTAGGCACGGAGATCAGCATGGTCATGTACATAAAAAATAATTCGCCGATAAAGGGAATACCCACGGTGAACATGTGGTGCGCCCACACTAAAAAGCTCAGGATGGCGATGGACGCGGTGGCGTAGACCATGGAGGAATAGCCAAACAGTCGCTTGCGCGCGAAGGTGGGAATAATAGCGCTGACGATGCCAAACGCCGGCAAAATCATAATGTACACCTCCGGGTGACCGAAGAACCAAAATACATGCTGGAATAACACAGGATCGCCACCGCCGGCGGCATCAAAAAAGCTGGTGCCAAAGTGTATGTCCATCAACATCATGGTAACCACGCCCGCGAGCACGGGCATCACGGCAATTAACAAATACGCGGTAATTAACCAAGTCCAGACAAACAAGGGCATTTTCATTAAGGTCATGCCCGGTGCGCGCATATTTAAAATGGTGGCGATAATGTTAATCGCGCCCATGATGGAACTGGCACCCATAATGTGAATGGCAAAAATAAAGAAGGTGACACTGGGTGGCGCGTAGGTGGTGGACAGCGGTGCGTAAAAAGTCCAGCCAAAGTTGGGCGCGCCGCCTTCCATAAATAGTGTGGATAACAAAATGGCAAAGGCAAACGGCAGTATCCAAAACGACCAGTTGTTCATGCGCGGTAAAGCCATATCCGGAGCGCCTATCATCATCGGCACCATCCAGTTGGCCAGCCCCACAAACGCCGGCATAACCGCGCCAAACACCATAATCAAACCGTGCATGGTGGTCATTTGATTAAAAAATTCCGGCTCTACGATTTGCAAGCCGGGTTCGAATAATTCGGCGCGAATAACCAGTGCAAAGATGCCGCCGATAAAAAACATGAGAAAACTAAACCACAAATACATAGTGCCAATGTCTTTGTGGTTGGTAGTAAACAACCAGCGGCCTATGCCGGAAGCGGGACCGTGAGCCATGTGTTGTTCCCCTTGTGGTTAGCAGTCGTTAATTTTTTTGGAGCCTCAAACATTGTTTGGAGGCTCCTTTGTTGTGATCAAAAGCAATGGCAATAAAGCAAAACAAGTGCGACTCGAAAAATTACTGGGTCGATCCGCTTTCTTTAAACGTTAAAATATCAATGGGCTGCAGGCTGTCGCCCATGTTGTTACCAAACGCATTGCGCTGGTAGGTAATAACCGCAGCCAGATGCGCCTCGGGTAATTGATCACCAAAGGCGGCCATGGCCGGATTTTCCCGGCTGCCGTTGACGACGATATCCAAATGCCCATTCAACTCACCGGTTGCAACGGCGCTGCCAGCAATGGCGGGGAACGCTCCGGGTACGCCCTGACCGTCGGCTTGGTGGCAGGCTGCACAGTTTTTGAGGTACACCTGTTCGCCCAAGTCCATCAACTCGGCAAAGGCGAAGGTTTTTTCGGTGAGTTCGCGTAACTTGGCTTGGGCTTGCTGTTTTTGCTCAAGCCAAGCTAAGTATTCGGCCTCGGGTTTCGCCTCTACCACGATGGGCATAAAGCCGTGATCTTTACCGCAAAGCTCGGCACACTGGCCGCGGTAAACGCCGGGCTCATCCACATAGGCCCAGGATTCGTTGATAAATCCGGGAATAGCGTCTTTTTTAACGGCTAAATCTGGCACCCACCAGGCGTGGATAACATCGTTGGCGGTTATTAAAAAACGCACTTTTTTGTGAGTGGGGATCACCAGCGGTTCGTCGACTTCCAATAAATAATTGGGATTTTTTTCAACCTGGTTGTAGATCTCGCTTTTGGGGGTGGACAAATTCGAGAAAAAACTCACGTCTTCGCCCAAATATTCGTATTTCCACTTCCATTGATAGCCGGTAATGACAATGTCCAAATCGGCTTCTTCGGTATCGTAAATTTTAATCAAGCCACTGGTGGCGGGTACCGCCATGATGATTAAAATTACAAAAGGAATAATGGTCCAGACAATTTCTAGCGTCGTGCTTTCGTGAAAATTGGCGGCTTTGGCACCCTGGGATTTTCTGTGAGCGATCATGGTGTAAAACATCACACCAAACACCACCACGCCAATGGCCACACACCACCAGAAAATATCCATGTGCAAGCTGTAAATTTCGCGACTAATCGGGGTGACCCCTTTCGTCATATTGGTGCCCCAGCGCTCGGCCGTTTGTGCACTGGCCAGTGCCGGCAACATAAAGAGCAGGGTAAAAATACGTGCGCTCGTATTTTTAAGGAAATGCGGCATTGCTGAGTCTCCGATTGATGATTCTTGTTATGAACAGCCGGTGAACTTCGTGCAGGGGCTCCAGATTGGGTCGCTGCTGCTACCTCTTTGCAGAACCTGAAAATGCCTTTAAAAGATGGAGGTGTTTCCCCTAAAAAATTTAATATTACGAATATAAATTACGCGTATGCTGGCTTATTATATTTATTTTTTAAAGTTGGGCCGGTCGCTTATTTTGTTGAATTTTTGTGAAAGCACGACTGGCCTAACCACAGAAGCACAATTAAATATAGAGGCCAATCATTGGTTTGTAAAAGGCAAAATACACTCAAAAACGCAAGTTTGTGATTAAAATTTTCGCTTTTACTAAAACGTTGACAGTTCTATCACGCCAACCAACCGAATCGTTTCTATTAGTGTAGTACGTTATTCAGCATTGCTATTTAAATTTTTGGATTTTTTATGAATGACAGTAACGCTGAATCCCACGTGCGTCGTGTAAGTCATCGTCAGGTGTGGCAGTTAGCCTGGCCGTTAATTCTCAGTAATTTATCCACACCGCTTTTGGGTTTGGTCGACACGGCCATTTTGGGGCACTTGCCCGAGGCAACTCATTTAGCCGCTGTGGCGTTAGGTGCCTCATTAATTACCTTTGTGTTTTGGAGTTTTGGTTTTTTGCGCATGGGCACCACCAGCTTAACGGCCCAAGCGCTGGGAGCAGACAACGAACAGGGCGGTCGACAAGTGTTTTGGCGCTCAGTCCAGGTGGCGTTAGGATTATCGCTACTGCTGTGGTTGCTCCAAGGCTGGTTACTGCCATTTATTATCGGATTTATGTCGCAGCCGGGCGAGGTACAAGAATTGGCTTTGGTGTACAGCCACATTCGAGTGCTGGCCGCGCCCATGGTGCTAGTCAACTACGTGATAATCGGTTGGTGTGTAGGCCGACACAATACCCGATGGGCGCTCATACTTACCGTCTTGTTGAACCTTACCAATATCGTATTGGATGTTGTGTTGGTGTATTACTTTAAAATGGGCAGTGCCGGAGCCGCCTGGGCCAGTTTGGGGGCCGAGGCGGTGGCCGCTCTGGCGGGACTGCTGGTTGTATTCAGAACCTTGGGGTTGCCATCGCGGCCCAAACTAGGGCCATTGCGAGGTCAGGATTACCGCCAACTGCTGGCGGTAAACGGGCATTTGTTTGTGCGCACCGCCACACTTTTACTGGTGTTGTTATTTTTCACCGCCCAGGGCGCAAAGCTGGGTGAAACCACACTGGCGGCCAACGCGATTTTATTGCAGCTAATTGCCATTATTTCCTACGGGTTAGATGGCTTCGCCCATGCCGCCGAGGCGTTGGTGGGGCGCGCCGCCGGTACACGGCATCGCGCAACTTTTATTCGGGCGTGTCGATTAACCAGTATTTGGGCGTTAGCCTCGGCATTGGTGTTAACGCTGGCGTTAGTGCTAGTAGGGCCGCGCATTATTTCGTTATTTTCGGATATAGAAAGTGTGGTAACCGCGGCTAAAAATTACTACTGGTGGATTCCGTTGTTTCCGCTCGTCTCCATGGCGGCGTATCAGTTGGATGGTATTTTTATCGGCTGGGGGCGTACCGATGTGATGCAGTTCACAATGTTGGCGTCTGCGTTTGGTGTGTTTTTTCCGATATGGCTATTGGTGGCAGGTAATACGGGCTTGTGGTGCGCTTTGCTGGCTTTTAACGGCAGTCGCGGTATTTTACTTTTCGCGTTTTTGCGTTATAAATTTAAGTCACACCGTCTCTTTTAAAATATTATAAAAGTTTTAAATATTACAATTATAAATAAGTGGTAACGGCAGCGATACCGAGTACTATAATCATTCTGGTGCCAGCCTGTCGAATCGTGAAGGATTGTGTCGAGTCAGTTTGCGGGCGGTTCATCTTGGGTTGGGTTAAGAAATCGGTGACGGTGGTATGAGTCCGGAAAAGCTTTACCGGGTAAGAGAGGTAATTGCCAAGGAAAAGGCTGCCGATGTCAATTACGCGCAGCGGGAACTGTGGTTAATGGAAAAAACGGTCAAGTTGCACCGTTTAATCGCCCTGCCTGAAGGAAAAGAGTTTGGTACCCTGGGCCGCTTTATCGAGGCCTACGTGGATTTCCTGCCCGACTGCCTGGAGCACTTCAACGAAGTCGCAACGCGCTCCAACATCAGTGCCTACACCGATATATTTTTAAACCTCGCGATCGAATATTTCATTACGCCGCCCGAGGGCATTACTCTGGAAACAGGCTTCGGCCACCTCATCGACGAAGCCTACATGGCGCACCGGCTTTTAGAAGAACTTAACGACCGCTGCTTAAACCACCTGGGCGGCCCCGCCATGCCCGCCGATACCGCCTACGCCAATATTATTATGCACAGCATTATTGGCGATGGCTTTGCCAACGAGTTGGATATGGCCGTGCATTACACCATAGAAGCCAACGCCGAAAAAGAAAAAGCCGTACTGGCCAACTTAAAACCTTCTCCCATTGCCCAAGTGGCAGAGGCTGCTAAAAACTGGCCGGTTTTTGGTGAGGAATTATTGGTGGGGATTAATTTTAAGTTTTAACTCTCTGCACCCCGCAAAATTCTGCTCTGAATAACTTGCTCCTCAGAAAAAAACCACATCACTAGTGATAAGTTCGCTGTTGCGCGATCAAGAATTTTTGAGCGTAATTTAGTAAAGATATTAATTATCACATTAAATACCACACTAAAAACCTAAGCCAGTAGTTCAATTTGTTGTGATAATTCGCACATATAACCAAACTAATAATAAACATGGCGTGTGAATTAATATAATTTATCAATCCTTACTGTACCCTGCCTTCGCTAAATTTTTTGTGCAAAAATAGATGCTCACATCGAAAATTTATTGTCATACAGAAGTGGTGAAATAATGAAGTGTTCAAAATGCGAAAGTAGATTTTCAATGTATGATGTGCCACTTGATGAACGAGTTTATGATAAGTTTTCAGCTAAATTTCAATGTCCTAATTGTAAATGTTGGCTGCAGGCAGATAAGAAATTAAAAATCTTGAGTAATCTAGGGCTTAGTTTAATTGCGGTAAGTTCTATAGTTGCAACATTAAATGTAATGAGCCTTACAGATGTGGATTTTTTGGTTTTGTTTCTGTTGGCTGTAATAGGCATTTTGAGCTTTTCATACAGTTTATGGAATATAAAACTAAAAATGGTGGAGTAAATTTACAGAGCGAGCGCAACCATGCTCGCGGTATTTAATTTCGCTGGATCTCCTTACACTACCTTCGTTCGACCTATGTTACAGACAATATCGATATAAATAATAATACTGTTGCATGAATAAGCAATTGAATTACTGATTTCAGCGGTTGGTAGCAAAAGATCGAATCCATAAAGTAAATGTTATTCGTTACACAAATCATAAAAATAAATTATGAAATACATAGGGACGTTGTCTTTTTCACTTTTCCGGTTGACTCAATTGCGCTGCTATACAGGTGAGGGATAACGTCATTGATTGTTAAATCCATCGTCATTACTAGCTGTTTGTCTGGCCCAACTTCCAAGCGTCTTTTTTGGTTGGTAAACGAAGAGACTTAATAGGGAATTTTCATTTAGAAAGCAGCGAGCGCGTTATGACCTTGCCGCTGCCTTAGTTCCTCCCCGAGGATGATAATTCCCAAAACAATTGCGCACAAAAAGCGAAAAACTTATTGACTATTATCAGAATTTTTATCCGTTAATGGCTGGAACTGCAACACTTGCGTTTGCGCTTTTTTCTCTTCGTGCGAGGTGCTCACGCGGGTTTCCGGTTCTCGATAGGCCGGTTGGATATGTTGGCGGTCGCTAAAGCCGCAGGCCACGCATTCGCGAATGTCCACGCCGTCTTGTTTGTACATTACGATTTTATCCATTTCGCTGCACTTTGGGCATACGGCCCCGGCAATAAATCGTTTAGGGGTGGTTTGTTTATCGGTCATGGTGCGGCTTTCCGGTTGTTAGTTTAAATCGCGCCGAATTTTGTTAATCCGGCGCGACTGTTTTTATACTTTGTTAATTGTTGATCTGTTTGTACGTTTAAAACGCCGGTGGCGATTATTAGGCTGTGGCTTTTTGTTCGATACCACTGTGGCGCAATAACGCTTCGGTGGTGGGCTCTCGGCCTCTAAACGCCACGTACAGGTCGTTGGCATCGCGACTGCCGCCTTTTTCTAAGATCTCGGTCAGGAATTTGTTGCCGCTGTCCGCATCAAATATGCCTTTTTCTTCAAATAGGCTAAAGGCATCCGCCGAGAGTACTTCAGCCCATTTATAGCTGTAATAGCCCGCCGCGTAACCCCCGGCAAAAATGTGGCTAAAGCCATTTTCAAAACGATTAAAAGCAGGTGGCTGGAATACGGCTACCCGATCGCGAACCTTTTGTAGCACGCCGTTAATGTCCACGGGCTTTTCGAGGCTTGGGTAGTGCCAGTGCAGTTGCAAATCGAACAGAGAAAACTCGATTTGTCGCAGCATTTGCATGCCCGATTGAAAGTTTTTGGCCGCCAGCATTTTATCCAACAAATCCCGTGGCAGCGGCTCGTGGCTTTGGTAGTGGCTCGATAGCAAACCGATAACCTCCGGGTGCCAGCACCAGTTTTCCAAAAATTGGCTGGGCAATTCCACCGCGTCCCACTCCACACCGCTAATGCCGCTTACCGAGGCCACGTCCACTTGGGTAAGCATGTGGTGCAACCCGTGGCCAAATTCGTGGAATAGGGTGGTGACTTCGTCGTGGGTAAGCAACGATGGATGCGAGTCGCTGGGTGGGGTGAAGTTGCAGGTGAGGTAGGCCACGGGCAATTGAATGCCATCGGGTGAGCGATAGCGGTTGCGGCACACATCCATCCAGGCTCCGCCGCGCTTGTGGGCCCGGGCGTAGAGATCAAAATAAAAACCCGCAACCGGCTGGCCTTGGCGTTCCACGCGGTAATATTTGGCATCCGGATGCCAGGTGGTCGCGTCGGGAACTTCACTAATGTCCAAATCGAACAGGCGCTTGGCAACGGCAAAGAGGCCGCTCACCACCTTTTGCGCGGGAAAATACGGCCGCAGCTCTTCTTGTGAGATGGAATGCTGGGCGTGTTTGAGCTTTTCGGAATAGTAACTCACATCCCAGGCTTCTAATTCGACTCCGTCGTTGTGGGCGAAGTCCTTTAACTCGGCCAGTTCTTGTTCGGCCATGGCGCGGCTGTGATCGGCCAGCGTTAACAAAAATTCCTCAACCTGCTCGGGCGAGTGTGCCATTTTGCGAGCCAGCGACAGTTCGGCGTAGTTGGCAAAGCCCAACAATTCGGCCTGCTCTTGGCGCAGCGCCAGGGTTTCTAGCATGATCTCGCTGTTGTCCCATTCGGCGGCGCTGCTGCCGTCGGCTTTAACGCCCTCTTGGCTGGCGCGAGTGCAGTAGGCGCGGTACATTTCTGAGCGCAATTCCCGGTCATCGGCGTAGGTCATTACCGCCAAGAACGAGGGAATATCCAGTGTGAACACATAGCCGTCGAGTTCACGCTCTTTGGCCGCCTGTTGGGCCGTGGCTAAAGCGGACTCGGGCAGACCGGCCAGGGCGCTCGGCTCGGTAATGTGCTTGTACCAGGCGTGGGTGGCGTCGAGTACATTGTTGGCGAACTGGCTGGAAAGCTCCGACAAGCGCCGGCTGTTGGCGGCAAATTGCTGTTGCTGCGCTTTTGGCAGGCCGATGCCCGACAGGGTGAAATCGCGCAGGGCGTTGCTGATCGATTTTTGTTGAGCTTGGCTGAGCGTGGCGTATTCCGGGCTCTCGGCAATGTGTTGATAGGCGCGATACAGATCTTGATTTTGGCCGATTTCCGAGCCGTATTCCGTTAGTTTGAGTAGCGCTTTGTTGTAGGTCTCGCGCAGTGCCTCGGAGTTGCACACGCCGTTTAAATGACTAACCGGCGACCAAGCTTGGTTGAGGAGATCCTCGTTGTGCTCGTAGGGGGCAATCAATGAATCCCAGCTGGGCTGCTCGCTGCTGGTCAGCCGCTCGGCCAGGGCCTGGCGATTGCGCTCGATTAAAAATTCCACCGCCGGCAGTACGTGCTCGGGTTGAATGTCGTTAAACGGTGGCAGCAGAGAGGGTTCAATCAGGGGGTTGTGCTCCGGCGAATGGCTCATTGTGTCTCCAAATTGCAAGTGTGGACCCAGTCAGTACAATGTTCGGGCCGATAACTTAACAGAATGAGGGCATTGGATGGCAACTTCAATAAGAGCGCACGGAGGCAAATTGCCCAAATTGGGCAAAAAAGTCTTTATCGATCCGGCGGCGGTGGTCATCGGGGATGTGGAACTGGGCGATGATGCCTCTGTTTGGCCCTGCGCCGTGGTGCGCGGCGATATGCATCGCATCCGCATCGGCGCGCGTACCAGCGTACAAGACAACAGCACCCTGCACATCACTCACGCGGGCCCCTTCAATCCCGACGGCTGGCCGTTAACCATTGGCGATGACGTTACTATTGGTCACGGCGTGACACTGCACGGTTGCACCATTGGCAATCGCGTATTAATCGGCATTGGCGCTACGGTGCTTGATGGCGCAGTAATCGAAGACGATGTGGTGATTGGCGCAGGCACCTTGGTGCCGCCGGGTAAAGTATTGGAAAGCGGCTACATGTACATGGGTACTCCGGCTAAACAAATGCGACTGCTAAAAGACAAGGAACGCAACTTTTTTACTTACACCGCGGGGAATTACGTTAAATTGAAGGATGAATACTTGGCCAACACGGCAAAGTAATGTTGCGCGATGGTTTATTTTTGTAGAGACAAAAAATAATCCGGCAAACTAATAAATTACAGTTATAAGGAAAAAGAACTATTTTTTTCCTTATAACGGATAAAACGAATCGGTCGGTCAAATAATTATTGCTTTTTTTATTACCATTGATTAAAAAAATCACATCGTTTTTTAAAGTTTAAGTTCCTTTTCTTCTATATTTCCAGTCCAGTCTTTTAATGCCAAGTTTACCTCCGAAACTATTGTAATAAATTAAACAATATTTGTTATGAAGCGTTCTTTTATCTATTAAAAATTTGGATTTAAAAATCTCAATTAGTTATTGGAGTAATGAGATTTTTTACGATATTTATACACTCTCGTCATATCGTCCAAATTAAAAGGCCTGAGCGGAGGAAACATGGAACGTTTCAAAAGACAAAGTATTGTTAACCAATTTAAAAAAAGCACGGTAATTTACCATCTTCAACGACTGCTAACTTTTTTAACATTGTGTTTTATAACCTCCTCGATAGATGCACAAACGTTGGATTCTCGCGGCACGGAATTCTGGCTTACCTTTTCTCGCAATCACACAGGTAGCACAGTCCAACCCTCTTTATTTGTCAGCTCAAGTACGGCGGCAACGGTAACAGTGCAAGTTCCCTTTTTGGAATTTAATGAAGTCCTCAACCTGGAACCGAATATCGCGCAACCGCTAAATTTGCCGAACGCGGTGGAGCTGTTATCCAACGATACCGTAACGAACGAGGGAATTTTGGTAACCTCGGATGCCGAAGTATCCGTTTACGGACTCAGCCGAATGCAATTTACCACCGATGCGTATTTGGGGTTGCCGGTGGATGTATTAGGCACCGAGTACCTTGTATCCGCTTGGCCTGGCGCGAATAATGGACCCTCGCAGTACGCGATAGTCGCTACGGAAGACAACACGACGGTGAGTCTTACACCCTCGCTGGCTGAGCAGGAGTGTTTTGCCGCAACAGAAATCACCATGAATCGTGGCGACACTTACATGCACGAAGGCTGTAACGAGCAGGATGTAACCGGCACCCTGATTACCAGTTCGGCACCAGTGGCCGTATTTGGTGGTCATCAATGCGCTAATGTGCCGGATCTGAGTACATCGTTTTGCGACCACTTAATTGAGCAAATACCGCCGATACAAGCCTGGGGTACACAATTTATTACCGCACCCCTAGCCAGCCGCATAGGCGGCGACACATTTCGCGTAATCGCCAGCGAAAACAACACCAATGTCTTTTTAAACAATGAGTCCGTGGCCGTGTTATCGCGTGGCGAAGTGTTCGAAACTTTAATCGATGGTGCTGCGACTCTTTCGGCCTCGGCACCGGTGTTGGTTGTGCAGTTTTCCAATGGCACCACCTTCGATAACGTAACCTCTGATCCCTTTAAAATGATCATTCCGCCGTTCGAGCAATTCTTAGATGATTACACCTTTTCTGTTCCCACCGAAGGTTTCGCCAGTAACTTCGTGAATGTGGTGGTGGATGAAAATCAAGCGGCGTTACTCGAATTGGACGGCCAGCCCATCGCTGCCGAAAATTTTCAGGCCATCGAAAATACCAATTTTGTTTTTGCCCAGATTCCCATCGCATTGGGTAATCACAATTTAACGGGCGCGGTGGCCGGTATTTTTACCTACGGCTACGACGAATTTGATTCCTACGGGTATCCCGGTGGTTTGTCGCTTTCAGAAGTGGCTTCTGTGGAGGCAGTGGGCTTGTTAAGCAACACCTTAATGGTTATGGCCGACGGCATGGCCTGTACCAGCGCTCTGGTGACCGATCAAGAGCAGTTACCGTTGCAAGACATTCGAGTGGATTTCGAGGTGACATTAATTTTGGAAACCACAAACGGTAGCGCCAGAACCGATGAACAAGGCATCGCAGAATTTTGTATTGACGCCGACCCCAACCAAAGCTTTGAGTCGGCAACCGTTCGAGTCTCTGTAGGAGGATTTTCCGAAGAGGCATCGGTGGACGTCATCGTCGCGCGCATAATCGCAGAAATCGAATTACTCGCCGAGGAAATCAGCGCTGCCGTGGGCAGTAATGTGGCAATTCCCATTATGATTTTGGATCAGGACGGAATGCCATTAGCGGAAACCACCATTGACTTTTCATTGCTTATAAACGGTGAAGTGATCAGTGGCTCGGCCACCAGCGACGAAGAAGGCGTTGCCACACTGAATTTTGTTGCAACTCAAGCTCTGGAACCGGGTATGTTCTCGTTAACCTTTTCTTCGGGAGAATTTGAATCGCAACAAGCGTTGAGCTTAGAATTTACCGAAGGAACGGAAATTGACGGAGAAATCGTTTCGGGCGCGGGCTCAAGCGGCGCATTAACCGTTATGCTGCTGGCACTATTGGGGGTGTTTCGCATGCGCAGCCCCGTCATAAAAGGTCGGTTAACCAGAGCACTGACTTTACTTGCGGCTTTACTGACTTTGGTTGCTCCGGTAAAAGCGGATGCGGGTTGGTACGCTGGCTTAAAACTGGGCCAAGCCGAGTACGTTGATGTGCAAGACAATGTAGCTCCGGTGATTGCTGCCACAGGTGATGATTTAAATTTTTCGATCGACGACAGCAATACCGGCTACGAACTATTTGCCGGCTATAAATTTACCCGCTTTATTTCGGCGCGGCTAAGTTTTATCAATTTGGATGAATACTCGGTGCAAGTGCGAGGTACTAGCTCAGATCCTGACGCCTTGGGCGAAGCCATTAACAATGCCCTTAACCCAGCAGTGCAAGGGTTCACCCTCGGTGCCGCCGGACACATTGGCGTGGGTGAGCAAATTACCTTGGAACCCCGTGCCGGTTTGTTAATTTATGATTCAGAACAGGATGCCAACATCGCCGGCATCAGTAACACGGTGGATGACGCCGGTTTGGGTTACACATTAGGCGGTAGCGTGCTGTTCAATGTTAATCAAAATTTGCAGTTGGGTATCGGTTACGATGCCTATTGGTCGGAAGAAGATGATCTGATCGCCCATTTTTATTCCGCACAATTGCAGTACTACTTTAATCAATAAAATAAAACATCGATAAACTCCAGTGCGTGTACACTGTGCCTCAGTAGCTTTTACACTCACTGGATAAATCGAACAGAAAATTAATCAAAAAAATCGACCACGAGTGGAATATTTATTTGGCTTGATTAACGCAGAGGTTTCTCTGTACAAGTTTCTCCGGACTGAATCTACAACGCAAAAGTTAAGAATAAGTTGATCTGGATGTTCTAAGCTAAAACAACCAAGGGGTAAACCCCTTGGTTGACTGTACTTTTATTAACGTGGGCCTGCGTTATCGTTAACGAGGTTTGGAATTCCCGTTGCTGCATCCAACGAGTAAGGATAGGTAACGTTGAAGACGTTGGCATTGGAGTCGCGATCAGGGTCGCTCGCTGAAATGCCTCGGTATTCATTACCACTGGCCTCAATTAATCCGTTGCCTTCATCCCAATGGGGCTTAGCTGCATTTTCGAAGTAGTTAGATTCAACCAATGCTTGAGCACCATCGCTCACACCAATGGCAAAGTAGTCAACGTTCTTATAAAAGTTGTTGAATATATGCGTGCGGCTGGCTGAACCACCCACTTTAGGGTTACGCCCATAGATATCGATATAGGCGTTATGGTGGAAGGTGGCCTGAGTATCTTGAACGATATGAGTATAGTGATGTGCTTCGCCACAAACGGCTGGGTTGTAGCCATTAAAGCGGTTCCAGCTGAGGGTAACATTTTGGCTGTCATACATATCGACATGACCATCACTAATAAGGCTAAAGCTTAAATGGTCTAACCAAATGTGACTGGTATTTTGCATGCTTATACCGTCGCCGGCTTCAATCAAACCCGGATTAACATCTTCGATTCTTAAATTGCGAATAATTACGTTCTGCACATTGCTCAAATTAAAATTACCGCCCACAACTCTGGAATTAGCACCAAGCCCTTCAATGGTGGTGTTAGAGTTCACGTTGAGCCGGGTTTCGTTGCGAGTGCGATTAACGGTGAAGTTACTAAATGCGCCCAACTCGGTACAGGTTTGGCCCGGAACGGGAACGCGGTAAAACAACTTGCTCGGGTTATCTAAATAGCTTGGGCAGTTAAGTTGACACGCGGCAACCGTGCGGTTGGCAGTGCGGCAATCAATAGTGGTGTTATTGGGGATTTGTATAACGGTTGGGCCGCTGATGCTTAAAGCATTGCTCAATGCACTACAGCTGGTAACAACAATGGGTGAAGCGTTGCCACCGCCAGTGGTGGTGGAGTAACCATCTGATCCCGGCTGGCTAGCAAACCCAATGACACCCGAGCTAGGCGCAGGTGGAGTGTTGGTGGCCTCTGATATGTTCCATTTTTGTGTGTCGTCCCCACGGTAAGCCCATAAGCGAATATCACCGCCATCTTGGGTACTAAAGTCATAGACTTCAATTGATTTGCCGCTATACCGAGAGATGATGTTATAGCTGCCGTCACTTTCTTGGTTTATCTCCCACTGTTGATTCTCAAAACCCAAGTCGTCCCATTGGCGGAGTTCCGCGCCATCCGCAGCATTCCACTCGTATACATCAGCGGACTTGCCACTGTATGCCGAGAGAATTTTATAGTAGCCGTTGCCTAGGTCTGAGATATCCCACTGTTGCCAAGCCTGGCCATTGTTGCTCCATTGGCTAATATTTGCGCCATTTTCTAGTCGTTGCCCAGACACCTCCATAACCTTGCCGCTATAAACGTTAGTTAAAACATAGCGCCCATCTTCTAGCCCAGTTGGTGTGGGTGTGGGTGTAGGCGTTGGTTCTGGCTCGGCCGCGTAAACCTGAGTCGCGAATAATGTCGCCTGCAATAATAATACAAAGCGCTTCATGAGGGGTCTCCCATTGTTTGTTTATTGATTTTTATGTGTATTTGGCGGCAAAAAAAGAACGTCGCGTACACCCGTTGGACTGTAGCGTTGCCGTATTTGAAAAACTGAATTTTGTAAGGTAAGCATATCATCAATAAATGCGAGAAGTTTATACGAATTCGCTTTTATGAAGCTTTTGACACTACGCTGCACTGCGCTTCGCCAATAGAATAGAAACTACTTCAAGGGAACGTTAATCGAAAATTTCTAACGTTTAAAATATAGCAACCTCAGATTTACCAGCTAATAATGAAATAATGCCCCAACCCTTAACAATCCATCATAAAATCATAAAATCATAAAATCATAAAATCATAAAATCATAAAATCATGAAACAATGAAATCTAGAAGTCAGTGGATTCGAAAAGTACCGAAATAAAACTTGTAGCGAATTATTTTAAGAGAAAGTGAATAAAATTATTCTCTGGCAATAGCTTTGCAAAGCGATAAAATCTTTTATCCGAAAACATAAGCGAGGTGAGCGTAGCCCTTCTTTGACTGGGAAAAAAGCAAAGCAAATCGCTCTAAATTAAAAATTCAACCAAGAGTAGTATATTTATTGGGTTTGATTAAAGAAATCTCTGATTAACTCAGAGATTTCTCGTGTTCAGGGTGTGCAGGCAAAATCAATATGCGTAGGCAATTGATTTTGGGAGGTAGTTTTAAATGACCTTTTCAAAAACCGTGTGGCGACTCTTCGCTGGCCCAACCAGTGAGCGCGCACTGTCTCTCAGGAGTTTTTACACCCACGGGATAAACCGAACAGAAAATTAATCAAAAAATTTAATATTAGTTTTGAGAAACTGTTGATCGATTTTAAACGAATAAAGCAAACCGAATTCGTGCAGCAACACGATTAGCACGGAGCGACAGACAGTGCTGAGCCAATGACATTGGCAATACCATTGATAATGGCAGACGTGACTTGCGCTTTATTGACTGTAATATCCAACAAAAAGGCAAATATCAACGATACGTAGGCTAAGTAGCCAAACCCCATATAGTCGTTATATAGAATGGTGTAAAACCAATCTTGACCAAAAATATATATTCCCGATGCTAGAACAGTTGCCGTTAACAGAAGTAATCCTGGCAGAAATAAGTGAGTAACGGCTTGAGGCTTCGCCAGCGATAGGGCAATTAAGATTAAAAACATAAAAAAGTTAGAGCCAAGGAATATACGCAAATCTAACTTTAAATTGCTAATAATTTCTAAGTACTTATTTTTGATCAACGCATCGAGTGTGCTTTGCGCAATTTGGATGTTCTTTATTCGGTCAAAATAGTTTGTGGCGATGGTTTGAGCAATCAATTTTTTACGTTCGCAATCATAGCCGCACATAGATGCGATTACGTGGGCGATTTTTTCGGGAAGCTTGTCATCCAGATTTTTTTGAATTTGTGCGGATTCAATTCCCAATTGTTCCGCAAGGCTTGCTGCTTTTTGGGCAACCGATGTTTCGCTTAACCCATGTTGCTTTTCGCGAAGTTCTTTTTCGATTTGGTGTTTAACAAATTCTTTAGCCGAGGCTTCAATGGCCTTTGGTGAGATAAATGTCGCAGAAAATAATAGGCCGAATAAAGCAACCCCAAAAACCCCCAGCATTCTGAGTACTATTATTTTCATGGCATTTTTACGCTAACACGTCCTAGGGCCTGTTGACACTAATTTAGCACCACTGCTGGAGGTCAGTTTTTTGTC
>CAYFFE010000039.1:0-29026 GCA_964342265.1 uncultured Cellvibrionaceae bacterium
ATGGGCGGTCAAACCGCGCTTAACTGTGCGCTTGGTCTGCACGAAAACGGCGTGTTAAAAGAGTTTGGTGTTGAGTTAATTGGCGCCAACTACGAAGCCATTCACATGGCCGAAGATCGCCACCAGTTCGACCAGGCCATGAAGCGCATCGGCTTGGAGTGCGCCAAGGCAGAGATCGTCCACTCCATGGAAGAAGCTTTGTCTGTGCCTAAACGTTTGGGCTTTCCAGTGATTATTCGCCCGTCGTTTACCATGGGCGGCTCCGGCGGCGGTGTGGCTTATAACTGGGAAGAATTCGAGCAAATCTGTACGCGCGGATTGGATTTATCGCCCACCAACGAACTGCTCATCGACGAATCGCTGCTCGGCTGGAAAGAGTACGAGATGGAAGTGGTGCGCGATAAAAACGACAACTGCATTATTGTTTGCTCCATCGAAAACTTCGATCCCATGGGCGTACATACCGGCGATTCCATTACCGTGGCGCCGGCGCAAACCCTCACCGATAAAGAATTGCAAATCATGCGTAACGCCTCGCTGGCGGTATTGCGTGAAATCGGCGTGGAAACCGGCGGCTCCAATGTTCAGTTTGCCGTGAATCCCGAAAACGGCCGCATGGTGGTCATCGAGATGAACCCACGGGTGTCGCGCTCGTCTGCCTTGGCCTCTAAGGCCACGGGTTTTCCCATCGCCAAAATCGCTGCCAAACTGGCCGTGGGCTACACGCTGGATGAGCTGCAAAACGACATTACTGGCGGTGCCACACCGGCTTCGTTTGAGCCCAGCATCGATTACGTGGTCACCAAAATACCGCGCTTTACCTTCGAGAAATTCGGCGAGGCCGATGCCCGGTTAACCACCCAGATGAAATCCGTGGGCGAGGTTATGGCGATTGGTCGAACCTTTCAGGAATCCATGCAAAAAGCCTTGCGCGGCTTGGAAGTGGGTGCCTGTGGTTTGGATCCCGTTATCGATGTGGAATCCGACGACGCCGAGGAAGTGCTCAACCACGAAATAACAACAGCCGGTGCCAAGCGCATTTGGTATTTGGGTGACGCCTTCCGTGCGGGCATGAGCCTAGACGATGTATTCGCGGCGTCGAAAATTGATCCGTGGTTTTTGGTGCAAATCGAAGAGCTGATCAAAATCGAGCAACAGTTGGTGAGCATGCCGTTTGCCGACATCAAAGCCGACACCTTATTTGCTCTCAAGCGTAAAGGCTTTTCCGACAAACGCTTGGCAACCTTATTGGGTGTCTCTGAGAAGGCCCTGCGCGCCCAGCGCCTTAAATTGGGCGTATTGCCCACTTACAAGCGCGTGGATACCTGTGCTGCTGAATTTTCCACGGCGACAGCTTACATGTACTCCACCTACGAGCAGGAGTGCGAAGCCAACCCGAGCGATCGGCAAAAAATCATGGTCATCGGCGGTGGTCCCAACCGCATCGGCCAGGGCATTGAGTTCGACTACTGCTGCGTGCACGCGGCGCTGGCCATGCGCGAAGACGGCTACGAGACCATTATGGTCAACTGCAACCCAGAGACTGTTTCCACCGATTACGACACCTCCGATCGACTCTACTTCGAGCCGGTTACCTTGGAAGATGTTCTGGAGATCGTGCGCACCGAACAGCCCAAAGGGGTGATTGTGCAGTTTGGTGGTCAAACGCCACTCAAGCTTGCCCGCGCCCTGGAAGCCGAAGGCGTGAATATTATCGGCACCCCGCCGGAAGCCATCGATCGCGCCGAAGACCGCGAGCGCTTCCAGCAAATGATTGAGCGATTGGGCTTAAAGCAGCCGTCCAACGCCATCGTTCGCACCATGGACGATGCTTTGCGCAAAGCCGAAGAGGTGGGCTATCCGTTGGTGGTGCGACCGTCTTACGTGTTGGGCGGACGCGCCATGGAAATCGTCTACAAAGAAAGTGAACTGAAAACCTACATGCGCGAAGCGGTGCAGGTCTCCGAAGACGCTCCGGTGTTGCTCGATCACTTTTTGAATGCCGCCATCGAGGTGGATATCGATGCCGTCTCCGACGGTGAGACCGTGGTGATTGGCGCAATCATGCAGCACATTGAACAGTGTGGCGTGCACTCCGGTGACTCCGCTTGTTCGCTGCCGCCTTACTCGCTGCCGGAAGCGGTGCAAAACGAAATGCGCGAGCAGGTTAAGCGCATGGCCTTAGAGTTGGGCGTGGTGGGCTTAATGAACGTGCAGTTGGCCTATCAAAACGAAGAAATCTACGTCATTGAAGTGAACCCGCGGGCCTCGCGTACCGTGCCGTTTGTTTCCAAGTGCATCGGTTTGTCGCTGGCCAAAATTGCCGCGCGCTGCCAAGCTGGGCAAACGCTGGCCGAGCAGGGCTTTACCCAGGAAATCATTCCCAACTACTACGGCGTGAAAGAAGCGGTATTCCCGTTTAACAAGTTCCCCGCCGTCGATCCGATTCTCGGCCCCGAAATGAAATCCACCGGCGAAGTGATGGGCGTGGGCGCGACCTTTGCTGAGGCCTACGCCAAAGCGCAAAAAGGTGCCGGCGATGCCATTCCCACCAGCGGTACGGCGTTTTTGAGTGTGAGAGATTTCGACAAGCCGGGTATTTCGGAAGTGGCTCAACAATTGGCCGATCTCGGCTTTAAGCTGGTGGCCACACCGGGCACGGCTGCGGTAATTGCCGAAGCCAATATTGCGGTTGAGTCGGTTAACAAGGTCAATCAGGCGCGGCCCAATATCGTCGATTTGATCAAAAACGATGGCGTTGATTTAATTATCAATACCACGGAAGGCAAAAAAGCCATCCGCGACTCCGCCGACATCCGCCGCAGCGCTGAGGCCCATTCCGTGTATTACACAACTACCCTTGCCGGTGGTTTGGCTGTGTGCACGGCATTGCGCAACAAGCAGGATACCCAGGTGCGACGTCTGCAGGATTTGCACGACAATATTGCCGCCAATAACTAACGGCAGTTATTACAGTAAGGCCTGGAAAAGTGCCGAACGAGCCTCAATATAGCAATAAGTAACGGGCTCAATCCCGGCGACGGATCGTCAGCCAATAACGCCAAAAGATAACTCGCTCTCCAACCCTAGGGTTGGAGAGGTTTTTTGTATTGATAAGGTGACCTATGCAAAAAGTCCCAATGACCGTAGAGGGCGCACAAGCGCTCGAAGATGAACTCGAAAACTTGAAAAAAGTTGAGCGGCCACGCATTGTTTCGGCCATTGCCGAGGCCCGTGAGCACGGCGACTTAAAAGAAAACGCCGAATACCACGCCGCGCGCGAACAACAGAGCTTTTGCGAAGGCCGCATTCAGGAAATCGAAGCAAAACTGAGCAACGCGCAAATCATTGACGTAACGAAAATGACGCCGGGCGAAAAAGTAATCTTCGGCTCAACGGTGGACATTTTAAATATCGAAACCGATGAAGTGGTAACTTACCGTATCGTCGGCGACGACGAAGCCGACGTTAAAGCCAATAAAATTTCCATCAGCTCGCCCATTGCCCGTGGCTTAATTGGCAAGGAAGTGGGCGATGTGGCCATTGTGCAAACGCCGGGCGGCAATGTGGAATACGAAATCGACGACGTGCGTTACGAATAGGGCAGGTTACCCCACATCAGCTAGCTAAATTTCATCCAGCTAGCTGTTATGCGCTACTAGGAAATAGAGATTGGCGAAAATAATTGGAAAAGTATTAATACTTTTACTCATTTTTGGTGTGGGTTATCTCGTTGCTAGCTGGCGGTTTATCTATGGGTCAACTTGGCAGCTTGAAGAGCCAATAGAAATTTCAATTGGTGGCAATAAAGGTGTTCTGCCAAAAGGAACAGAGTTGCACTATCAGTCTATGGCCCACGGCGAAGTAGATTTTTATGTGTTCGTACGCGTCCCACAAGAGAGGGCCAAGGTAAAAACAACAAAGGTAGAAGTTGACACTTACAATGGTATAAAGAGGCTTCGCGGTGATTTCGAGTAAATCGCATAACAAGCGGCAGCAATCGCTCCCGTTGGTCGCTGGGACAGCCAAAACGCAGCGCTTATTTGTCTGCCCTTGTGCCGGGCGATAGCAGCGGGCAAAGCCTGGATCAACAGCGCCCGCTGATTTCTCTGGAGATTAAGCGCCGTATTAGCCGAGCACTGCAGAGCTTACCTTAAACTGGAGCGCCTGGGTCAAACTGCAGCATTTGACTTAAAGGGGTTGCTGTAAAGCGCTGCGACAATAAAACGTTTAATCCAAAAAGCGCAGATTACTCAACTTGGGGTCGGGTTTGGCGGCTTTCTTAAACAACAGTACAACCTTGCCAATCTCCTGCACCACATCGGCGCCGGTAATCTCGCTGATCTCTCGAACAATGCCTCTGCGCAGGTCGCGCTCGGCAATGGCCAGCTTAATCTTAATCAGCTCGTGCTGACGCAAAGCGCGAAAGATTTCATCGACCACCGATTCGCTTAAACCGTTGCCCGCGACAGTAACGCAGGGTTTTAGGCGATGGCCAATGGCCCGCAATTGTTTGTGTTGTTGTGTGTTGTTCGACATCCAAACTCACTCGTGTTGAAAAAATGCCCACCATCAGGCGGGCGCGGGAGTCTAGCAGGTTGCCGGTGGCCTGCAAAGGCTTTGCAGGCACACCTCGGTGCGCAAGTTACCCACTCTCTGGGGTTAAGAATAGGCGTTAATAATCGCGATACTCCTTGCGATGCTTTTTAAATTCTTTTTTCATCGCTTTGCGCAATGCTTGCTGTTCTTCCTCGGTTAATATCTCGCTCACTTCGCCGCGCTGATTTTCTCTGAGGGCTTTCATCTGTTGGTGATGCGCTTGCCAAGCGGCTTGTCGTTCCTCGTGCTGGCTGGTAATCAGCGCCTTAAGCTCGGCACTCTTATCGGCGTCGAGTTCCAGTGAGTCGACGATCTCCAGATGTTTTTCCAGGATTTTTTCCGCTTTGTGAGCCCAGCGGCCCTCGTGGTGCGGCTCGGCAAATGCTACGGTCGCCAAGCCCAGTGTGGCCGCTAGAATCATTACGTGTACAAAAGTTTTCATGGTCTTTGCTCTCTGTTGTTGGGATGTTTTCATAATAGGCGGCAAATAAGGACCAAATGCGCACAAAATGGGGAAACACTCCTGATACAAAGTATTTAAGTTGGTTTAATCTCCCAACACCCGACCATTGTTCCAGTCGTAGCCGAGGCCCCGGCATAAGATAAACCCGGCATAAGCTAAATAAGCGGCTCGAACTTGTAACCCACGCCGTAAACCGATTGCACGTAATCGTGCTCGCCGGCCCCGGCCGATAACTTTTTGCGCAATTTTTTAACGTGGCTGTCGATGGTGCGCTCACTAACCACACGATAATCCTGGTAGATGCGATCCATAATTTGATCACGCGAAAAAATTCGACCCGGCGCGGCCATCAGCAAAGCCAATAATTCCGTTTCCGTACCTGTAAGGGCAATCTTGGTATTGCCCATCTGCACGAGGCATTGGTCTTTATGCAATTGAATAGTCGGCTCGGTGTTTAATGGCGAATGGGTTACGCGGCGCAATACGGTTTTCACTCTGGCTACCACTTCGCGCGGGCTGTAGGGTTTGCAAATATAGTCATCGGCACCCAATTCCAGGCCCAATAGCCGATCTATTTCCTCAATGCGGGCGGTGGTCATCAAAATGGGCAAATCGCTGTTGGCGCGCACGCGCTTGCAAACTTCCATTCCGTTTAAACCGGGCAACATCAAATCCAATAACATCGCCTGGGCCGAATTTTGTTCTAACCAAGGCAGGACTTCATCTCCTCGGTGTAACAGGTGCACCGAGTAATTATCGGCGCGCAGATAATCGGCCAAGAGCTCGGCCAAATGAATTTCGTCTTCGACGATCAGTATGGGGGTGTTTGGGGGCATGGTGGATTCTGGTTTTAGGGTTTACAGGTAGCGTTACTCATTTTTAAACAGATGTGTTTGTGTATTTTTCTTAGTTTGGTATGTTTGTTCAAATACCTCCAACTCAATATTAAATCATACTGCTCAAATGCTTGCGTTTAGATAAACCAATGCAAATTTTTCAAGGGGACGTACATGCAAGTCGAAGATCTATTTTTTGCGCCAGAAGATCTGTATCGATTGGGCAATTCTTCAGGCCCTCGTTTAACCAATATTCGGCGACCAAAGGATATCGATACGATTGAAGTAAACGGTATTACAATGGTCGTTGCAAATGGCAAAGGAATATCGTTATCAACCAAAGAGCGGTTGGATAAAACTCAAATGTCGGGATGGGTTTGGAAAATTGCGAGAGGCACTCAAGTGCCCGCCGGCTTGAGGTTGCTGAATGATAGACCGGGTCACTATTCTATTTGTCCTGTTATTAATATGCCTTTGGATGAGTTTGTCGGCCTGTTGTCCAAGTTGGCTTTAAAGTGTCAAAAATTATTCAAAAAAGAGGTTATATAAATGGCGAACATCCGAGAACTACATTTTAGTTCCAGCGACTGGGAAACTCGCTATATCTTAGAGGCTCTATTCAGTGAAATGCAGCGACTTAAAGAGATAAACGCAACCTCGACGGATGAAGATGAAGCCGCAGATGCGGGAAACGATTTTCTTGAGGTGTCTGGCTTGTACGATCGAATGTCTAAGGAAGCCGTTAGCGTATTTGGCGAGCAGATTCTTAATTTTAACCGTGAGCCTATTTAGTTCATGAGTCCATTTAGTTCATGAGTCCAATTAGTACGTGAGCGTAATTAGCACAAGTGCCTAGTCAAAATAGCCCCATGTAATTTACTTTTCCAACCTAGGGTCGTGCTAGGGCATAAATTTAATAAGCTCCAGGCAACACCACCGTTATCTGTAACCCCCCCAACGACGAGTGCCCGGCAGAGATTTTTCCGCCGTGCGCTTCAACGATATTTTTACACAGTGTCAGTCCAATGCCGCTGCCGCCGGTTTGTGAGTTGCGCGAGTGATCGGCTCGGTAGAGGCGATCGAACAATTTGGGCAGGTCGTGATCGCCAACGCCGGGAGCGGAGTCTTCGAGAATTATCAGTAAATGGTTATCCCGCAAGCTTGCGGTGAGTTTAACACTGCCCGGGCTGTGAGTGTGGCGCAGGCTGTTGGCCAGTAAGTTATTGAGGAGTTGGGCAAAGCGGGATTGATCGAGCGGGAGGGTTGTTTGCTCGGGTAACTGATTGTTAGCGGAGAATGTCAGGCCTTTCGCGGTAAAAGCCGGTGCGGCCAAGTTGCACGCTTGGTTGATGAGCGTTGCCGGTTGCTCTGGGTGTTTTTGGTAATTAAGTCCGCCGAGTTCCGACTGCGACAGCTCGTACAAATCGTTGATTAACTGGCTGAGATGATTAATTTGAGCGGCCAGTGCCGCCAGCGTTTCGGTATTAACTGGGCGAATGCCATCGATCAGCGCTTCGATCTGGCCTTTAATAAAGGTGACGGGCGTGCGCAACTCGTGGGAAATATCGGCCACCCAACTGCGGCGCGATTGCTCATTGGCTTCTAGGGTGGCGGCCAGTTCATTAAAGTGTCGAGCCAGGCTGCCCACTTCGTCATTGCCGATGCGCATGATGCGGGTATCGAATTCGCCGCGGGTGAGTGCTTGGGTGGATTTTTCCAATTGTTTGATGGGGCGTGCCAGCCAAGCCGCCAACGGAAAGGCAAACACAGCACTGACAACTAAACTCAGCAGGCCAATAAAGGCAAAGCCTCGGCGTTGCTGTTTTAAAAACCGCGATTCCCGGCGGTTTTTGAGTTCGTTGGGCAGCGTAAAACCCACAAAACCGATGATTTGTCCGTCGAGGTTTAGCGGCTGCCAGTAGCTTTCCATGTCTTCAGTAATCGCCGGGCCAATCAACAACTTGCGGTTGGCATCGGCCAAAAACAGGTGTCCTCGGGAAAACCGTGTTTTGAATTTGGGGGTGGTTTGGTGTTGGCCGGCGGAATACTGGCCTCGCTCGCGTTGCAATGGCTCAAAGTCGCCTTGCTCGCTGTCGTCATCTAGGCTGTTGAGTCGGGTCTGGCGATTTAATCGCTGCCAGCGCCAGGGGGAGTTAACGAGTCGTTGCCAATTACCTTGCTCTTGGTAGATGCGAATCAGCTCGGGTTGTAGGGCAACTACTTGAGCCTGATGGCGGCGATTAAGGTAATTTTTAAACCCCTTCTCCAGGCTGTGATTCAGCCAAGCCAACACCACGGTTACCAGCAGTGTGGTGGCGAGAAAAAACACCAGCCAGAGTTTAATCGCGAGCGGAAAACGGATAAATCGGCGCATTGAAAGTAAATGGCTTTAAAAAGGCCTATGTTAGCGGCAAACTTAGCCATTGTGGTGGCTTGTGGCTAAAGTCCACATTTTTTCCTTAAACGTATAAGATTTTTAGCAGGTAAACACTCCATGGCGCGCAGTAAGAGCAGTAATCAGTGGCTGAATGAACATTTCAGCGACCAGTACGTCAAACAATCCAAAGAAGACGGCTACCGCTCGCGCGCCAGTTACAAATTGCTAGAAATCCAAAAGAAGGACAAGCTCATCAAACCCGGCATGTGCGTGCTGGATTTGGGGTCTGCTCCCGGCGGCTGGTCGCAGGTAGCGGCCGAATTGGTGGGCGACAAAGGCGTTGTTTTTGCCTCCGATATTCTAGAAATGGACAGCATCGCCGGTGTGCAATTTGTGCAGGGCGATTTCACCGAGCAAGCCGTCTTTGAACAACTTCTCGAACTGATGGGCGAGTACGGCCACAGCGGCGTGGATCTTGTAATCTCGGACATGGCCCCCAACTTGAGTGGCATGGCCGATATCGATCAACCCAAAGCCATGTATTTGGTGGAGTTAGCGCTGGATATGGCCGACTCCGTCCTGAAGCCCGGTGGTGGTTTTGCCGCTAAAGTGTTTCAGGGAGAGGGGTTTGATGAATTTTTAAAGGCATTGCGCGCCAAGTTCGCCAGTGTGGCAACGCGCAAGCCAGAGGCCTCCCGCGCTCGCTCGCGAGAATGTTATCTGGTGGCCAAAGGCTATAAGGGCTAGAGAATCTATTAATTGGTGATCTCTTGTGTTTGCCGTAACCTGCCCTCAGTTATTAAAAGCCATTTTTTATTAAAAGCCTCTATTTTAGAGCAAGAGAAAACAAAAAGCGGGGCAAAACGACTGGTAAAAAGTCGTTCATTTGTGCCATGCTTATAGTCTTGCGCATTTTCTGTGGTGGCGTAGAGAGCCGCGTCACCGAGTTTGAACAAACGTACTGACGAGGACGATACCTTGAATGATATGGTGAAAAATCTGGTTTTGTGGTTGGTAATAGCCGGAGTGTTGCTGTTTACGTTTAACAGCTTCAATTCTTCTTCTAGCCAGCAAGACATCACCTACTCCGAATTTATTGAGGAAGTTCAGTCTGATCGCGTGCGTAAAGTCGAAATCGGCGCAGAAGTGATCATTGGCGAGCGCCACAGTGGCGAGCAATTTAAAGTGGTTCGCCCCTTAATACGTGACGACCGACTTCTGGGCGACCTCGAAGCCCACAACGTCATTGTTGAAGGCATCGAGCGCAAATCCCCCGGCCTGCTTCAGCAGTTGCTAGTGGCCAGTTTCCCAATTCTAATTATTATCGCCGTGTTCATCTTTTTTATGCGGCAAATGCAGGGCGGTGCCGGCGGGCGCGGCAGCCCCATGAGCTTTGGCAAAAGCAAAGCTCGCCTGCTTGGCGAAGACCAAATTAAAACCACCTTTGCCGATGTGGCCGGTGTTGATGAAGCCAAAGAAGACGTGCAAGAGCTGGTAGAGTTCTTGCGCGATCCTTCTAAATTCCAGCGCCTCGGCGGCATGATACCGCGCGGTGTTCTAATGGCGGGCCCTCCTGGTACCGGTAAAACGTTATTGGCAAAAGCCATCGCCGGCGAAGCCAAAGTGCCGTTCTTTTCCATCTCCGGCTCCGACTTCGTAGAGATGTTCGTGGGCGTGGGTGCCTCACGTGTACGCGACATGTTTGAGCAAGCCAAAAAACAAGCGCCGTGTATCATCTTTATCGACGAAATCGACGCCGTGGGTCGCCATCGTGGTGGCGGTCATGGTGGTGGTCACGATGAACGAGAGCAAACTCTCAACCAATTGCTGGTAGAGATGGACGGCTTTGAAGGCAACGAGGGCGTTATTGTAATCGCCGCGACCAACCGCCCCGATGTGTTAGACAAAGCCTTGCTGCGCCCCGGTCGATTCGATCGACAAGTGTTTGTGGGTTTGCCCGATATTCGCGGTCGTGAACAGGTGCTTAAAGTGCATATGCGCAAAGTACCCATCGACGACAGCGTGGAAGCCAGCGTAGTCGCCCGTGGTACGCCCGGTTTCTCCGGTGCCGATTTGGCCAACCTGGTAAACGAAGCTGCACTCTTTGCCGCACGCGCCAATAAGCGTGTAGTAACGATGGAAGAATTCGAAAACGCTCGCGATAAAATCCTCATGGGTGCCGAGCGTAAAACCATGGTGATGAGCGAAAAAGAGAAAGAAAACACCGCTTACCACGAAGCTGGCCATGCCATTGTGGGGCGCTTAGTGCCCGAGCACGATCCTGTGCACAAGGTCACCATTATTCCCCGTGGTCGAGCGCTGGGTGTTACGCAATTTTTGCCCGAGGCCGATAAATACAGCTACAGCAAGCGTGCCATCGAGAGCCAAATTTGCTCGCTGTTTGGTGGTCGCATCGCCGAGGAAATTACCCTAGGGTTTGAAGGGGTCACCACCGGCGCTTCCAACGACATCGAGAGAGCCACCCAGCTTGCACAGAACATGGTCACCAAGTGGGGCCTCTCTGAAAAACTCGGTCCTTTGCTTTACGGCGAGGACGAGAGCGGCATGCCTGGCGCTGGCAACACCAAGTATTCGGGGTGGACGCGCAAGTCCATCGACGAAGAAGTACGCGACATCATTGATCGCTGCTATCAGAAGGCCGAAACGCTGTTAGAAGAGAATCGCGATATTCTAGAAGCCATGAAAGACGCGCTAATGGAATACGAAACCATCGATGCCGAGCAGGTTGATGACTTAATGGCGCGCCGCAAAATGCGCCCGCCTAAAGATTGGCACGACGGCGGTTTTAGCAGCCACGTAAAAGACGGTGATTCTGCCGATGACAAACCGGGCTCCGAGAGCATCGGCGATCCCGCAAAAGATCACTAGATCAACCCATTCACTCACTGGATTTGGGTTTGAGCCAAGGGCGCGATTTTCGCGCCCTATTATTTTCTAAATTCGATTACTTTCTGCAATTAAAAGGCTTGTGTTCATTAGCCGATGGAACCTTCAACGCTTGTTTGTGGCGATCTAAGCCTGTGTTTGCGTAACCCCAAAGTCATGGGGATTATCAACGTAACTCCGGATTCTTTCTCTGACGGCGGTCAATTCAACGACGACACCGGTCGCTTACGGCTGGATCGGGTATTGGCGCAAGTTGAGCAAATGCTCGAAGACGGAGCCGAGGTTATCGACGTGGGCGGAGAGTCCACGCGTCCGGGCGCTGCGGCAGTGACCCTCGAAGAAGAACTAAAACGGGTCATTCCTGTGGTAACTGCCATTCGCAAACAATTTAATGTGGTGGTTTCAGTTGATACCAGCTCGCCGGCGGTGATTCGCCAGGCCGCCGATCATGGCGCGGGACTCATCAATGACGTGCGAGCGCTTACTAAACATGGCGCGTTAGAGGCGGCTGTGGAGGCCAAATTACCGGTGTGCTTAATGCACATGCAAGGCCAGCCCCAAACCATGCAACAGCAGCCGGAATACAACGATATTGTTGCCGAGGTTTATCAGTTTTTAAGCGAGCGGCTGCAAACTTGCGTTAAGGCGGGCGTCGCGGCTGATCAAATCCTACTGGATCCGGGTTTTGGGTTTGGTAAAAGCCAAAGCCACAACCTCACTTTAATCAACAACCTGCATCGTTTTACCAGTTTGGAATGTCCTATTCTTGTGGGTGTTTCTCGCAAAACCACCATCGGTAACATTCTCGATAAACCCCCAAGCGAGCGTTTGGTGGGTAGTTTGGCGTTGGCCTACGAAAGCCTGCGCCAGGGCGCGCGAATTTTACGTGTACACGATGTGGGCCCCACGGTGGATTTGGTTAAAATGCACAACGCTCTAGAAGACAATCGTAACGGTGAAGACTGGTACGACTCCTAACGTTACCTTTTAAATACTTTTAATAGACGGTAATTGAGGTTTTGTGCGCGGGATTTAAACAATCATTAGAGCAGCACTTAATCAAACCAGCACTCAATTAATCAAACACGACTAAAACAAGATAATAATTTGTATGACAAGACAGTATTTCGGAACGGACGGTATTCGCGGCCGGGTGGGCGAAGGGGCGATTACCCCAGAGTTCGTATTGCGATTGGGCTGGGCTGCTGGCCAAGTGTTGGTAGAGCAAAGTGCCAAAACCGGCGGCAGCCGATTGATTTTAATTGGCAAAGACACGCGAATCTCCGGCTATATGTTCGAATCCGCCCTGCAAGCTGGCTTGATTAGTGCCGGTATCGACGTCGGTCTGCTTGGGCCCATGCCCACGCCGGCGATTGCCTACCTAACGCGTACTTTTCAGGCGCAGGCGGGCATTGTTATCAGCGCATCGCACAACCCCTTTTACGACAACGGCATTAAGTTCTTTTCGGGCGAGGGCACCAAGCTCGACGACCAATTGGAGTTGGCCATCGAGGCAAAGCTTGCCGAAACCATGGCCACCGCGCCTGGTTTGGGCAAAGCGCGTCGCATTGCCGATGCCGCCGGTCGCTATATTGAATACTGCAAAAGCACCACGCCTTGGGGCTTTAATCTAACGGGCCTGCAGGTAGTGCTCGATTGCGCCAACGGTGCTACCTATCACGTCGCGCCGCGAGTGTTTGCCGAGTTGGGCGCGCGCGTCATCCCCATGGCGGTGGAGCCCGATGGCCTTAACATCAACGCCGATTGCGGTTCGACTCATCCCGAGCGTTTGCAGGCGGCGGTCATTGCCGAAAAAGCCGATTTGGGCATTGCCTTAGATGGCGACGGCGATCGCGTATTGATGGTTGATCACAAAGGCGAGTTGGTGGATGGCGACGAGTTGTTGTTCATCATTGCTCAGCATCGCCACCGCAATCAGTGTGCTTGCGAGGGCGTAGTGGGCACGCAAATGAGCAACCTTGGATTGGAATTGGCGTTAAAATCGCTGGGTATGTCGTTAATTCGGGCAAAAGTAGGCGATCGCTACGTCATCGAAGCCATGCATCAACAGCAGTGGCTGCTCGGGGGCGAATCGTCCGGCCATATTATTTGTAAAGATGTATCCACGACCGGTGACGGCATCATCGCCTCCCTGCAAGTTTTGCAAGCCGTGGTGGAGTCGGAGAGTTCGTTACACTCCCTCAAAGCCGGCATGCAAAAAATGCCGCAAACCATGATCAATGTTAGAACGCCCGCCAAAGATCAGTTGGCCAATCACCCAGAGGTAGAAAAGGCGGTGAGTGCAGCGGAAACCAAACTTAATGGTCGTGGCCGAGTGCTGCTGCGCCCGTCGGGCACCGAGCCCTTGGTTCGCGTTATGGTGGAGGGCGAAAGCCAACCGTTGGTGCGCGAAGTTGCGCAAGAGCTGGCGTTGGTCGTGGAGCAGTCCTTGCAGTAACCCAGCGAATATACCGTACAGCGAATTTTAACCGTGGGCGGGTCGTGAGCGGCCGATAAACCCAAGCCGACACAATAGCGCCAATGCGCTCGTAAGCATCTGTAATTTAACGCTTTTAACCAGTAACCGGGCGGCCAAATAAATCTTTTTTTGGGCGTTGTAACTTGTATACAAGTCATATACCATTGGCGCCCGCTTTGGCCATGCCCCCAACAGCATCGATTAAGGATAATACTATGCGAACACCGTTGGTCGTGGGCAATTGGAAAATGAACGGCAGCATCGCCGAGAATGAGCAACTACTGCAGGCGCTAACCCGCCAGTGGCAGGCACAAACTGCAACAATGGTTGTATGCCCGCCATCCGTATACTTGGCTCAGGCTCAAGCGTTAGTTGCAAGCAGCCCCATTCAACTGGGTGCACAAGATGTTAGCCAGCACCAAAGCGGCGCGTTTACCGGCGATTGCTCAGTGGCAATGCTGCAAGAATTCGGTTGTCAGTACACCCTTGTTGGCCATTCTGAGCGCCGGCAATTTCAGGGAGAAACCGACGCCATTGTTGCCGCTAAATGCTATGCGGCACTCAGTGTGGGACTCAAACCCATTGTGTGTGTGGGCGAAAGCCTGCAAGAGCGCGAGGCGGAACAAACCCTAAGCGTTATTGGTCGACAAGTACAAGCCGTTATCGACCTAGTCGGTTTGCAAGAATTACCCGGGGTTGTTTTTGCCTACGAGCCAGTTTGGGCCATAGGCACAGGCCTTACAGCAACGCCACAGCAGGCGCAGGATGTTCACGCGGCGATTCGTGAGCAATTGCAGAGTTTGGGCGAAGCTACTCAAATTTTATACGGCGGCAGCGTAAAAGCCGGCAATGCCCGTGAGTTGTTCGCCATGGCCGACATCGACGGCGCATTGGTGGGCGGTGCCTCGCTAATCGCTGACGATTTTATTGCCATTGGTAAAGCTCTGGCAGAGGTCAATATCGGCTAGGCCATTAAAAATAGCCCTAAAACACATTTACTAATTGTTATAGCGTCCAATTAAACATTGGGCCTATTGATACTGAGGCAACAATGGAAACCATTGTCATCGTTTTATACTTATTAACCTCGTTTGCCATTATTGGCCTGATTTTAATGCAGCAGGGCAAAGGGGCCGAGATGGGTGCTTCGTTTGGTACCGGTGCTTCAGGCACGGTATTTGGCAGCCAAGGTGGCGGTAACTTCTTCTCTCGCGTAACGGCCATACTCGCTACAGTATTTTTCGTATTGGCGTTTGGTTTAACCTTCATCGCCAAGCAAAAATCGGGTGTGGAAGATATTCCCGCGTTGGTAGAAGAGCGCGCTGTTCAAGACAGTGACATCCCTGTTTTAGAAGAAGCCCCAGCTTCTGCGGGCGAAATTCCAACACTGGAAACCGAATCCAGCAGCGACGCCGGTGATATCCCAACCACTAGCGACATACCAGCGGGCGAATCAGAGTCCTCTGAGTCGCAGTAACAAACAAAGCATCGATAAACACCCTCATACCACCCAAGTGGTGGAATTGAGTAGATGATGTGCAGGAAGCACAAATGTCGCGAGAGGCAGGAGCCGGAAGCGACCAGCGTAGCGTGTCGGATTAACTAGCACGTGCGCACAGCAACAAAGAACAAATTAATATCCTCATATTGCCCAAGTGGTGGAATTGAGTAGATGATGTGCAGGAAGCACAAATGTCGCGAGAGGCAGGAGCCGGAAGCGACCAGCGTAGCGTGTCGGATTAAATAGCACGTGCTCGCAGCAACAAAGAGCAGATAAATATCCTCATTGCCCAAGTGGTGGAATTGGTAGACACGCTATCTTGAGGGGGTAGTGGCGCAAGCCGTGCCGGTTCAAGTCCGGCCTTGGGCACCAATCAATTTTCAGCTATATCCGCTGAGACTCCAAAGTCCCCAACTTCGGGGCTTTTTCAGTTTTACTCATTGCAAAACTGTACTTTCACCTTTATTGCTGTGTCTCTTTCTTTTAAAGACCACTATCTCTAGCCGAATTTAGTCAATTTTCACTCAATTGTTGAAAGGGTGCTCAAAATTAACTGAGCTAAATTACAGGGTTTTCTCCATAAGTTGCCCCCGCCTTTTTACTGCGCTAATTTAGACGAAACGACCGTTTCGGAGTGTGGGGCCAAGGATGACAACAGAACTATTTATCCGCCAGATAAGTGATACACAATTCCAATTGTCTCGCGGAGGGGATGGCAAAGTGGGCCCTGCAGTCAGTCTGCCATCGCCCTACGAGCGCAGTGTTGAAGGCCGCGAGGCCAGTAACCTGCACGACGACCTCAGCTGGTATTTAGAAGAATTCCTCAACTACTCAACCCCGCCGTTTGAAACCGCCGCCCGTATTATCGAGGCGCGCAATGAGTGGGGCCAAGAGGTATTTAGCCTTTTATTTGCCGGCCAAGGGCTGATCTGGTACGAAGATGCCCGCCGAGAGGGCTTAAAGTACTTAACCCTGCGCATTGCCAGCGACGACCCCAAGGTATTGGCCTGGCCCTGGGAGGCCCTCTACGACCCTTACGGCTCTACCCTGGCGCACAGTTGTATCATCGAGCGGCAATTAAATAACCACAATGACCCGCAGCCACTCCCCGCTAATTTGCCCGAAGATCGCCTCAATATTCTACTGGTGGTGGCGCGGCCCTACGGCGATGAAGACGTTACCTACCAGGCGTTATCCCGGCCGTTAATCAACCTGCTTGCCGAACAAAATCTACCCATAACGGTGGATTTACTGCGCCCGCCCAGTTTTGATCAACTACAAGCCTGCTTAGAGGCCCGCCCCGGGCATTACCACCTAGTGCATTTTGATGGCCACGGCGGCTACGGCGTTGATGTAGAGAAGTCGTCCAACACACCTAACCCGCACACCCTAAGGCAATACGCCGAGGGTTGCTTAGTGTTTGAAACCGCCACCGGCACCCCACAGCCAATTACCGCCGCCACACTCACCACCCTGATGCAAGAACACCGCATTCCCATGATGGTGCTCAATGCCTGCCAATCCGCCAAGGTGGACGAACACGCCAAAGACCCTTACGCCTCGGTGGCCGCGGCGCTAATGAAAGCCGGTATTCGCAGTGTGGTGGCCATGGGCCACAGCCTGTACGTAAGCGGTGCCGAGCAGTTTGTGCCAGCGTTTTACCAAAACCTGATTAAAACCGGCCAAGTGGGCGAGGCCACCCGCGCCGGGCGTAAAGCCATGCTGCTGCACCCAAGCCGGGCCTGTGGTTGGTACGAACACGATTTAGAGGACTGGCTGGTGCCGGTGCTCTACCAGCAACAACCCCTGCACCTACCCGTACAAAACTACCAACCACCTCCGCCGCCACAGTTACTCTACCCCCAAGAGGCTACCCTCTATAGCCGAGAAGGATTTATCGGCCGCCAGCAGCAGGTGCAACTCCTCGACCGGCGCCTACGCCAGCAACCGCAAGCGGGGTTTTTAATTCGGGGGATGGCCGGGATTGGCAAAACCACGTTAGCCAAAGGTTACCTGCAGTGGCTGCGCGATACCGGTGGTTTTATGGCAGGCGGAGAGCACAACCCCAGCGCCTGGTTCGCCGGCGCCTTGTGGTACGACTTTGAAGGGCGCACGTCTATTGAAGATATCCTCAGTGAATTAAAAACGCAGTTGTTTCAAGAGCAGGCGGTGCACGCCAGTTTTAAGCAACTTATCCAGGGGCTGAGGCAAACCCCGCTGTTAATGGTGTGGGACAACTTCGAATCGGCCAGTTCGGTGCCTGGAACCGAGCTAAAAGGCCTGTTAAACGGTGAGCAGCGCCAACAGTTACACCAGTTGTTAATGGCCCTGCGTGGCAGTGGAGCCCGAGGCACCAAAGTGCTAATCACCAGCCGCACCGAAGAAACCTGGCTGGGCGATAGCCTGTTTCGCCTGCCACTACTCACCGGCTTGCCCTACCACGAGAGCCGCGACTACTGCAACGCCGTCGTGCAAGAGCAGGGCCTATCCCTGGAGCGCGACCAACTCAATCAACTGCAACCGGTCATTGACGAGCTGGGTGGCCACCCGGTGGCCCTGCGCATTGCCCTGCAGCGGTTTAATGCCCACAACATCAACCCGGAGCAATTGCTGGCGGATTTTCGGCAACACTACGCCCAGCAGTCTGGCAGCGATTACAGCAGGCGCATGTTCTCGGCTATCCAGTTAGTGGTCGACGCTATGCCTCCGGCTTGGCAAGTTCTACTGCCTTGGCTGGGCTTGCACCGGGGTTTTGTTGATACCGATTATCTTGTGCTCATGGCAAAAGACACCCAGCAGCCATTAAGCGCGGAGCTGATTGAGCAGATCGTGCCCGCCCTGATGGCCGGTGGTTTACTGCAAATTGTGGCCATCAACACCTACCGCCTACTACCCACGTTAAGCGAATACTGCGCCGAGGCCTATCCTGCGGCGGACGAACAAATTACGGGTTTTACGGCGTTTATGGCGGCCTTGGCACAGCACCTTGAGGGCAAGCCATTGCACGAACAACGCTGGCCCCTGGCGGTGCACCAGAGCAACCTCCACCGGGCGTTAGCGTTCGCGGAGCAGCAGGATGACTTGCCGGCATGCCAAGCAATACCCGCTGCCTTGGGGCACTACGCGCTAAACCAACGTCAATGGACGCTGGCCGAGCATCATTACCAGAGTTGGTGGTTGGCGTCCCAGGCAAGCGACGACGCCGCGAGTCAAGCCGCCGCCTGCCACCAATTGGGGAGGGTGGCCGAAGAGCGGCGGGATTTTGAGCAGGCCGAGGCCTGGTACCGCAAATCCCTGGTGATTAAAGAAAAGCAGGGCAATGAGCACGGCATGGCCACCAGTTACCACCAGTTGGGGATGGTGGCCCAAGAGCGGCGGGATTTTGAGCAGGCTGAGGCCTGGTGCCGCAAGTCCCTGGCGATTAAAGAAAAGCAGGGCAATGAGAGCGCTTTAGCCAAGAGTTACCACCAGTTGGGGATCGTGGCCCAAGAGCGGTGGGATTTTGAGCAGGCCGAGGCCTGGTACCGCAAATCCCTGGCGATTGAGGAAAAGCAAGGCAATGAGCACGGCATGGCCACCAGTTACCACCACTTGGGGATCGTGGCCCAAAAGTGGAGGGATTTTGAGCAGGCCGAGGCCTGGTACCGCAAGTCCCTGGCTATTAAGGAAAAGCAGGACAATGAGCACGGCATGGCCCAAAGTTACCACCAGTTGGGGATGGTGGCCCAAGAGCGGCGGGATTTTGAGCAGGCGGAGGTCTGGCACCTCAAGTCCCTAGCGATTTTTGAAAAGCAGGGCAATGAGCACGGCATGGCCACCAGTTACCACCAGTTGGGGATGGTGGCCGAAGAGCGGCGGGATTTTGAGCAGGCGGAGGCCTGGTACCGTAAGTCCCTGGAGATTAAGGAGAAGCAGGGCAATGAGCACGGCATGGCCACCAGTTACCACCAGTTGGGGAGTGTGGCCGAAGAGCGTCGGGATTTTGAGCAGGCGGAGGCCTGGTACCGTAAGTCCCTGGAGATTACGGAGAAGCAAGGCAATGAACACGGCATGGCCCAAAGTTACCACCAGTTGGGGATTGTGGCCCAGGAGCGGCGAGATTTTGAGCAGGCGGAGGCCTGGTATCGTAAGTCCCTGGCGATTGAGGAAAAGCAAGGCAATGAGCACGGCTTGGCTCAAAGTTACCACCAGTTGGGGATTGTGGCCCAAGCGCGGCGGGATTTTGAGCAGGCGCAGGCCTGGTACCGTAAATCCTTGGCGATTAAAGAGAAGCAGGGTAATGAGCACGGCATGGGCACCAGTTTTGCTCAGCTGGGCCTAATGGCTCAGGAGCAGGCGCAGTGGCTGGAGGCAGGGGGTTACTTTATTGCCGCCATCGGTTATTTTGCCAAAACGCCGCATTATCAAGGTATGGTGGTTAGAGATTTTTTTGCCGTCTGGCTTGCCTGCGAGCCACCCTTGCAAGCTCAGTTGCAGCAGGCTTGGCTAGCCGCTGGTTTATCAAGCCAGGATGAATTTGAGAAATTGGCAAAACAGGCGCAAGCAAACCAATCCGGCGAAGCGTGAGGTGGGCTTACCGGCAAGCGCCATCCCTGGCCCTTCATCACCCACTTTGGTTGAGTTTTTATTAACGCTGCGCCGGATCAATACGCACAATCAAAATATCCCGAAAGGCCGGTTCACCCGCCCCCGCCACCGAGGTATCCAGCAACATCGGCAATACCTGGTGCTGGTAGCGCGTGTCCTCCACAAGCAGCCCTTGCCCCGGCTGTAACTGCGTTTCAAACAAAGGGGTACCTTCCAGATCGTAAATGCGCGACTGGCCACCGATTAAGTTGGGCGTGCGAGACAACACCACAATGCCGTTGTTAAAACCATCGCGGTGCGGGTGGTCTGGCGATGGGTAACAGGTTTTTGCCACCGTGGGCTGGTAACGCAAAGCGGAAGTTTGTACTACATAGGCTTGCTTGTGGGAGTTGCCCTCGGGGTGGAACACCTTAAACATCTCGCGAATCAAGCGCTCACACTCCGGTGTGCGCAGCAGAGCTTCGGGGATCAAATCCATCTGCCGCGCCCGGCCAGCTTCCTCGGGGTTGAGGTCGGCAGAGAGCTGATACTGATTGTTATCGCTCCACTGCAGTTGGTCGTTAAGGTAAATGCCCCAGCGCAGTGCTCGGCAGATATCGTTGGTGGCATTGCGGGCTGGGGTAAACTCCGCGTAAGTCGCTAACTGAATGTCCTGGAACAGTGGGTTAAGTAGGTAATTAAAATCCATTACTTCCACGCCGTCTTGCTGAAAGGTTGGGTTTTTAAGTAGAGAAAAGGTCATTGGGTTAATCCTCGTGTTTGTTAATGACCTTTCTTATTATTCTCATACGGCACGAACACAGTGTTCGGTGGTAATCGTGTTTAGTCGTGAGTTGTTTAGAAAAATTTGATTAACCCAGAGGTTCCTTTGCTGTAAATCTTGTTGTTCGACTATTGTTAACCTGTTAAATATTGAGAATATACAATTGGATAACTTAAAAGCTTGCTTAGAAATTCTTTTTGAAATTCATCCAACAATAAAGTCGCAAGCTGATTTGGCCAGAAAAGCCGGATACGCGCCAAATACTATTTCAGATTGGATTAAATACAACCGATTTGAATCCAAACACAAAGCAATCATTGCCGAAGCGTTTGGTCTGTCGTTGGATGATCTGGAATTGCCAACAGCACAATTTCGAGATCGAATTAGAGCGCTCTTATCTGGCAATACAATTTTATCGAGTTTAGCGAAGGATTCACCCTTAATAGAGTTGCATGTGCTGGATGACTTTGGGCAATTTTGGCCAGTAAAGCATGTGGGTATCAATAGGTACGGCCTCAAGCCCGCCTCAATGATCAAACATACCTATATTTCTCAAAATAGCAAAATTCGTATAACAGTTGATTTAAATAAAATCCATAAAGAATTACGAATAACGGCCAGTGATTTTTTACTCTTCTCCGAAAGTAAAAGTGAAACCGTGTGTTTAAGGCCTTCACCTATGTCTGCAGCCACAAAGGTTGAATCAAAGATATATCAAATACCAGAGGGCAAAAGCTTCGAAAGCGAAGACCCGCTCGCTCAAGTGCCTATTTGTGTACAAGGCCCTCCAGGAATTGTTACATCAATTATTGTGGCTTTTTTACCAGAGGGATCAGAGGGTAATGTAGAGCTTCAAGATTTAATGGACGAGTTGATGGACTTGCGGTGTAACCCAGTCGATGGCGTCATCATGAACAAATTATTAGCCTTAAATGAACAACAAAGAATAGTTTGGTTAAAACGAACTTTTGAAGTGAGTTAAATAAAATTAGGGCTGTTAAGGCTTTTGAGTGTGGGAATGTTAGATGGGAGGCCAGACCCTTCTGGCCTCGCTAAACTCGGGATTGCTACTTAGCGTTTGGCAATCTAGACATCAACTTCTTTGTTAAAAACCGATAGCGTTGTTCCCGCACTTCGGCGTCAACCTTTTCGCCCAGCACAAAAGCAATGACCGATGATCGCCACAAGGCAAAATTTGCTCCTCCCTCACTCGCCAGCGCCAATTCAATATCGTCGCGACGAATAATACCGATCAACGCCTCTGCGGAGTCTAAGCCCGATTTCGACTCTCTGATATCGGGGAATAATCGAAAAAAATCGATAATTTGATCGGAGTGCGGGTCCGATACATTAACCACTGCCGCGCTGATAATATAATCCGCCTGCTTTTCATCCTCGATTAAACGAAAGCCTTTATCGCGCAGCTCGGAATTGACCAATTGCTTGAGAAACGCTTGAGTATTGGCATCGTTTTTAATGGCGTTGGTTGACCAGAGTATCGGGCCATGCCAAGCGATGGTTTCTCCAAGCTTAGGTGCAAAATTGGCATGGGTGACAGTGATTTCCGAGTATTCATGAGCATCCTGTTCCAGTTTCGCCTGATTGGAACAACCGCTTAAAAAAATTAAACCGAGCAAAAATCCCAGTAGTATTTTTTTGGGCACTATTTGCATAACCCACCCCCTTTTTTTAGTTTCGTGTTAAGTGTACGCCGTTATTGGCTTGCTTTAAGTATTGGGTCAAACGGTTTGCTAACTGTGTTAAAACACCACCCCTAAAAAGAAATAAACCGACTCCTGCCCAGTCTCCGATTGACCATAGGCCAAATAGGCAGGCCCTAAAGGGCTATCCCAACCGATAAAAACACTGCCGCTGTCGATTAAGTCGCCATAGTTAACATCGCTAGCGCGGTCCCAAACGTTGCCGCGCTCGGCCGACAAGCCTAGGTAGAGAGGCAAAGTGATCGCGCCAAAATCGTTGGCGATCAGCTTGTAGGTGTACACCACGCTAAAGTAACGAACTTGTCGACCAAACAGCGAGTTTTTCGCATTGCCTGATAGATTGAGAAATCCCCCCAAAGGATAGCTGCCTACCAATGACGCAGGGTTATCGGTCGTGGTGCTCTGGTAGCGTACTAGGTTACGAAAACTGTGCCGCCCCAAGGAGAAAACCCCATTGATTTCCAATTCCGTTTGATCTGACGCTGACGACACTCCCAAATATTCATCGTCGGTTTGCAAATAGTTGCCCTCCAATTTCCAACCCCGGCTGGGAAAATTGGGGTGATCTAAACTATCGTAGTTGACTTGCAACTGCCAGCCACTCTGTTTTACGTTAATTTCATCAAGGCCGGCTGCCGCCGCCAGTAAAGCCGGAATTTCCGAAGTGCTTTCACTCAGCACCGGTCCAATTACCGCATCGAAGTGGTCGGTGGATCCCCAACCAACTCCGGCAAAAAAAAGGTCCTGCTCGGCATTACCGGTACCAAGGGAGTTGTCGTCGATGAACAGTTCAAACACCTGGCGGCTTCTTTCGCCTGAAATCTGCCAGAAAAATCCCGTGGTTTTAATTGGCCAGTGCAACTCGCTATAAAGGTGTTTTTCGGTGCCGAAATTAGCGACGGTGTACCACTCGGCTCCGTAGGGGGACAGGTTGGTTAGGCGGTAGGAGCCGCCAAATTGATAGCGGCTAAAGCTCTTAAAGTCGTCTTCAAATGTCAGCAGCAAATCCAGGTACCCTGGACCCCATTCTTTTTCTTCGACGGTAATGCCCAGTCGTTCGGAGCCCTCAACCTCCTCGACGCTGGTGTGGATTCGCGATATCGTGCCACTGCCGTAGAGGCGATCAATGCCCGACTGAATATCGCTCAGGCTATAGCTCTCACCTATATGAAAATTCATTCGCCGTAACAAGTATTCATCACTCAGACGGCTGTAATTGGTTAAGTGAATGTCGCCAATCTCGAATCGCTGTCTCGACTCGGCAACTTGCGATTCTGCGGAGGGTGTATCCGTCGCCAGTGCCAACAGCGTTGAATTTTGTTCGAGCTGCGCCATCGCCGCCAAATAACCCGGCTCAATACCATCGAGCACACGATCAAAGCCCAGTAAACTCAGCGAGCTGGTATCGGGTGCAATATAGATATCGTTAGCGTCGAGCAGGGATTTTTGATATTCCACATTCGAATGGGTAAGCAGTGAGGTCAGTTGGCGCAAAATGGCCAAGCTCGAGCCAAGCTCGTCGCGGGTAACTGCCGGGGCCTCAATATTAACCGCAATAACAATATCGGCGCCAAGTGCTTGCGCCACGCTCACCGGTAAATTGTTGGCGATGCCACCGTCCACCAAAAATTTTTGATCTCTTTCTACGGGGCGTAAAATGCCCGGCAGCGACATAGAAATTTGTAGCGCCGTGGCTAGGTCGCCCGCGTCAATCACCACCTCTTGGCCGGTTTCTATGTCTGCGGCTACGGCACGAAATGGTATCGGCAACTCATCGAAGCTGGTGTAAGTGGGGTGGAGGCCAACCATGGAATCGATCAATTGCTTTAAGCCTTGGCCTTGCAAAAAACCTTTAGGGATTTTAACGCCGTTAAGACCCAGGCCTAAATCGAGATGAATGGGTATGTTATCGAGTTGCCTTTTGCGCCGGTTGGGAATTTTATCCCGCGATAACGCATCTTGATAACCCGAATTCCAATCGGCTTGCTGGAACAACTGCTCAATGTCTTTTACCCGGTTGCCACTGGCGTAAAGTCCGCCCACAAACGCACCGATGCTGGTGCCCACGATTAAATCAAGAGGCGTTTGCAGTTCCTCTAACGCCTTCAACACACCAATGTGAGCACCGCCGCGGGCACCCCCGCCGCCCAGCACTAGCGCCACACAGGGACGATCAACCACCTGTGCACAAGGCGAATTTTCGGTGTTTTCTGCAAGGGAATCGGCCGCGGTAGCAAACCCAGAACTCATTCCAAAAGCAAGTACCAAGGTCATTAAAACGGTTATATTTTTTACTTTGCCCACAAGGCCGTGCCTCATCATTGAGATTTTAGTCGGTTGGATTTTTTATCCAGCACTTTTACCCAGGTGTTGCCCGATATTCTAGGCAATACCCGGCAATGAAACTCGCTCTCTGTAACTATAGGAAACTCTGATTAACTCATCCCTGAGTTAATACTCGAGTCTACGACTCTCGCCCTTTGGGCCAGCGGAGCTGTTCTCTTCGCTTCGCTGCGAGTCCCTGTACGGGAATTGAAAGTGTCATTGGATAAGCCACGTCCTTGTGCAGGAGTAACCTCTGGGTTAATAAGAGGTTCCTATAGATTCAAAGCTATCATTCCATAACCGAGCTGACTATCGATTGATTCTATTCGTTATAGACCCAGCAAAAAAAATTGTTGGGTTAATGGCAAATCGGTGAATCGGCAGGTCTTTATGCCGGGATAATATCATTGGGGTACCCAGCGCGCATGCTGGGTGTTGGTTTATCGGATCAAGTCAACTGATACCGATTTTACCCTCGGTTAAGATAAATTCCTTGAGGGCGGTACCGATATCACCGGTTTGATGGGCATGACAGAGGTCGGGGAAATGGGAAAAATAGGGTAAAGTCTTTAATTTTGGATAGCAGGCTAAATGATTTTGCTTAAAAGTCTATTATCGGTAACAGTATTGTGTAGAGAAATCCTAATCATAAAAACAAAACCTGACTCTAGTTGCTTTTTGTATTGCTTCAAATATTCTAGTCTCTAAAATGAGGCCTTAGTTGCTTCGCTTGCTTTGGGTTGTTGAAATCTATTTAATCCGGTCGATTTTGGTGATTTCTACAGTAAAAATTGACCTTCCTGTGGTTTTGTTTCCTGAATATTTTTTAGCTCTGCCTTCATTTTGGGTTGGGATTGCCTTAAAGCCAGTTTTGATACCGTTAGGGCTTTGGTTACCGCCTGGGAGTGGTGGTTGGCTGAATTTTAAAGGCCAACTACTGAAGGAATGCTCTTAATAGCGTTACTGTTGTTAGCTATTACGTCATTTGCAATTTTCTTTATTCACAAAAATGCCGTCTAAAGTATCAGTGCTTGATCTTAGTGGGTCGTTAGTTATTGCAGAATATAAAATAGTATGTTTTACAAGCATTTGCTAGGCTTGTTGGAATTAGAATGAGCAGTTTTGCGATGGGTATTTGTTTTCGGTTATAGCGATAATGATCTTACTGATGCCTCCACAATCTACAATTCAAAGCACAACCAATACAGAATTTTATTCGCGTTATTAAACGCTGGAGTTATTTTGACATCTTCGTCTTTTTTAGATTTACCTTTAGCCGAGCCTTTGCAATCCACCTTAAAAGCGCTCGACTATCAAACCATGACGCCGATCCAGGCGCAGAGTTTGCCAATTATTTTGGCCGGCGGTGATGTGATTGCTCAGGCAAAAACGGGTTCGGGTAAAACGGCGGCTTTTGCTTTGGGACTTTTGAATCGACTGGCGGTAAAACGGTTTCGTATTCAATCGTTGGTGTTGTGTCCTACCCGCGAGTTGGCCGATCAGGTGGCCGTGGAAATTCGCAGGCTTGGGCGAGGTATTCATAACATTAAAGTGCTTACGCTGTGCGGTGGCCAGCCATTTGGCCCGCAAATTGGTTCGCTGGAGCATGGAGCGCACATTGTCGTCGGCACACCGGGGCGAGTTTTAGAACACCTCACCAAAGGCACTTTAACGCTCGAACATGTTCACCAACTGGTGTTAGACGAGGCCGACCGAATGCTCGATATGGGGTTTCAGCCGGCCTTAGATGTCATCGTCGAGCAAACGCCCAGTGAGCGCCAAACGCTTTTATTCAGTGCCACTTATCCCGAGCAAATAGAAAAAATTGCCAGCCGAGTGTTGCGCGATCCGGTTAGAGTTACGATTAATGAGCAACACGATTCCAGCAATATAGAGCAGCGATTTTATTATTGCAGCGACGAAGTCGAACGACTCACGCTTACTCAATTATTGTTATTGGAACAAGCGCCCGAGTCGGCCATGGTGTTTGCCAACACCAAAAAAACCACGCAACAATTATGCGACGATTTAATACAAGCCGGTTTTAGCGCAGCGGCGTTACACGGCGATATGGAACAAAAAGCCCGCGATCAAACACTGGTGCAGTTTGCCAATAAAAGCGTGGCGATACTGGTGGCTACCGATGTTGCAGCGCGCGGTTTGGACATTAGCGCTGTGGATTTAGTCATCAATTATCAACTCGCTCACGACGCAGAAGTACACGTGCACCGCGTGGGCAGAACCGGTCGTGCGGGCAGCAGTGGCTTAGCGTGTTCGCTGTACAACGAGAGAGAATATTCCAAGTTACTCGCCTGGCAAGACACCCTCGGCCAAGCGCCAGAACCCAGCGCACCACCAGAAAACACTCTATTGCAACAGGCACCGGCCAAACCCGCAATGATTACTGTGCAAATCGACGGGGGGAAAAAAAATAAATTGCGCCCGGGCGATATACTCGGTGCACTCACTCGCGACGACGGCTTAGCCGGAAGTCAGGTGGGTAAAATTCACATTACCGCACTTAAAGCCTACGTGGCGGTAGAGCGAAGCCAAGCCAAGCGAGCATTGCAATTAATATCTGAAGGCAAAATGAAAGGTCGCAACTTTAGAGCCCGCCTATTAAAAAGTTAATGTTGTGGCGCGATTAGTTGAGCTAATGGTGCGCACTCACATTATGATTTTCGCGTGGTACTCTTAGGCACTAACGATGATTAACTCAAAGGAATAGCGCTTTGGCGAACAGTAAATCGGACTTAGACCAACCGTCTTCGGCAACAATGCAATCTTCGATATTCGATGAAGTTATCGATCGTAAAAAACACAATTCGCTCAAATGGACGGGCCATAAATTCTTTTTAACCGGTGAGCAAAGTGCGGCGGATCCGCTACCGATGTGGATTGCCGATATGGACTTTAGGGCTCCGCCGGCGGTGATCAATGCGTTGCAAAGTGCTGTTGCCAACGGTGATTTTGGTTACCCCGGTGGTCCTACCGACGATTATTTAAATGCGGTAATTGGTTGGCAGCGCAGGCGTTTTAATTGGCAAGTGCATCAAGACTGGTTGGTACAAACGCCGGGCATTGTAACGGCTTTAAAAATTGCCATACAGGCGTTTACCGAGCCCGGTGACTCAGTATTGATTCAACCGCCGGTGTACGCGCATTTCCATACCGATGTGTTAATGAATAATCGACAAGTGGCTTGCGCGCCTTTGGTGGCCAACAAAAACAGCGATGGATTTAACGGTTACCAATTTGATGCTGACGTGTTTGAAGCGTCTATTCGGCCCAATACCAAATTGTTTATTCTCAGCCATCCGCACAATCCCACAGGCAATGTTTGGTCTGAGCAGGAATTAACAACCATGGGCGAAATTTGTTTGCGCCACGGTATTCTGATAATTACCGACGAAATTCATCAAGACTTAATTTTAAATCGCCATAAAAAACACATTCCTTTTGCCTCACTCAACAGTGAATTCCAACAGCACTCCATTACCTGTACCTCTGCCAGTAAAACATTTAATTTGGCTGGTCTGCAGTGTGCCAATCTCATTATTCCCAACCCCAACTTGCGTAAACAATATTGGCAGCAATACGAAAAAAACATGACGCCCTTCGTCAACGGTTTAGGCCCGATAGCTACGCAAGCCGCTTATCAACACGGCGAACCCTGGCTCGAAGCCTTATTAGAATACTTGCGCGGCAATCATCAGTACTTTGCTAGCTGCCTCAATGAGGCCAACTTGGGCGTTCGCATCTTGCCGGCCGATTCGCTCTTTTTAGCCTGGATGGACTGCCGAGTCTTAAATATGAATCCCCAAGCGCTGGCCGAATTTATGTTTACACAAGCCAATGTGTGGCTGGAGCAGGGCCAAACATTTGGTACAGAAGGCGAGGGTTTTATGCGCATAAACCTAGGCTGTCCCCGGGCGACATTAGTCGAGGCCAGCGATCGAATTCTCGGTGCGCTTAAACCACTGCAAAGTTGAGTACGTGGGCTCACTAGACACCTAATTATTTGCTGACTCTGAAAAAAATTAATAAATACAGCGGGTTAGATCTTTTGTTTATCTGTTATTGTATGAATCAATCGGTTCCATTGAAACAATAGTTTTTAAATATCAATGAGAATTATTATTATTGGTTCAAGCGAGCAAACACAGAACCACAGAGAGCCAAACCATGACTAAAACCATCACCTTCGCTGTTATGCACTTTGCCATTGCCTTTAGTGTGGCTTACTTAATGACTGGCAGTCTTATCGTTGGTGGTGCTGTCGCCCTTGTCGAGCCAGCGATTAATACCGTGGCGTTTTTCTTCCACGAGAAACTTTGGCAAAAACTGCGAAGTAAAGCAGAGCCCAATCGAGAGGGCGGCATAGTGGCGGCATAGCTATGGCGCAAAAACGATCCTAGGGCCTGTTAACACTAATAAGCCTGTCAGCAATCAGTGAAAAGTTGATAAA
>CAYFFE010000040.1:0-28618 GCA_964342265.1 uncultured Cellvibrionaceae bacterium
CGCCTGGCGCCTAGCTGGACAAAAAACTGACCTCCAGCAGTGGTGCTAAATTAGTATCAGCAGGCCCTAGCTTGCCGCAGGCCAAGCGTGCGCGCGCCTTTGTGGTAAGCTATCTGGTTGATAAGCAATTGATTTCATTGGAGAGTAAGCCATGCAGGCAACCGTAAAATGGGTGGATGGTGTTCAATTTTTAGGCGAGTCGGGCTCTGGCCACAGTGTGGTGATGGATGGCCCAGAAGATCACGGCGGTCGTAACATGGGGGTGCGACCCATGGAGATGTTGTTGTTGGGAATCGGCGGTTGCGCGTCGTTTGATGTTATGAGCATTCTCAGTAAATCCCGACAAAAGGTCAGCGACTGTCGCTGCCAATTGCAGGCCGAGCGCGCCGATGCGGTGCCCTCGGTATTCACAAAGATTCATCTGCATTTTGTGGTTACCGGTCGCGGCCTCAAAGAGGCGCAAGTGGCTCGGGCGGTAGAATTATCGGCCACCAAGTATTGCTCGGCGTCGATGATGATGGCGTCGGCCGGAGTTGAGGTAAGCCACGACTACGAAGTTGTTGAGGGCGATTAACCTTGGGTTTTTAGGTTGTTATAAGCGTTAAATCCGATAGCTTGTGGTGGTCATAACCTTACTGACCAAGCTCATCAACTTTTTCACCGGCTTGGGAAATTCATAACCACCCGCTGCCAACGCTCGACTGCCGTGCTCTTGTTCATCGATGACCATTTGTTCAACAATGGCCCGGCTTTTTAGGTCATCCACCGGCAATTTTTGCAGATGGCTATCCAAGTGTTGGCAAACTTGGTCTTCGGTGGCCGCGACAAAACCCAGCGAAAGCTTATCGCTTACCAAACCCGCACCGGCACCCATACCAAACGAGAGTCCGTACCAAAGCGGATTTAACAGGCTCGGTTGACTGTCCAGCTCGGTTAAGCGCTGCTCACACCAGGCCAAGTGGTCCAACTCTTCCTCTGCGGCGTGGTCCATTTCTTCACGCACCTGGGGCAGCTTAGCGGTTAAGGCTTGGCCTTGATACAACCCCTGGGCGCAAATTTCACCGCAGTGATTAACGCGCATTAGCCCCGCCGCGCGGCGCTTTTCGTGCTCCGTTAGCTCTGCTTCGGGCACAGATTCGGCGGGCGACGGCTGAAAAATAGGCCGGTTGCCCGGTGTGAGTGATCTTAGCGCGCGATCGGCCTGGCCAATTAATTGATCGATTTTGGATGGATGTCGAAAACTCATGGCGCACCTCACATTACAATGGCAATTTATCCTACGCTAAAAAGAGGGCTCTGTTAATTGGCCCAGACTGTAAACATCGAACAATAAATCTTTGACTGTACGCGACTAAAGCCTGCATGGTGAATAGCCGCAACGGTCATCGTGATAAAAAAGGATACGCTCATGGACGACCTCTTGGTTGCCGTTACCGCTAAAGTTCCCATCGTCGTTATAGAAACCAACGACGAAAAGCGCGCTTGCGAGCAACTACTCGACTGCGCACAAGGCCTGCGCCGACCCTGCTTTAAATGGACGGTCAGCGACGGTATAAAAAGCCTAACGCGCGGCTTCCAAGTTATCGAGCCGGGCCAACACACCGAGCCAGAGGCAGCGTTACGGCACATCAAAAGTGATGTGCAAGCGGCAATTTATGTGCTGTGCGACTTTCATCCATTTTTAACCGATAACCCGCTGAATACACGCTTACTCAAAGACATCGCGCTCAACCACTCCATCATCGAGCACGTAATCGTACTGGTTAGCCACAAATTTACCGTGCCCGAAGAACTCAAACCGCTCTGCCTGCGCGTGCAACTAAAACTGCCCAACGATCAAGAAATCAGCCGTATTGTGCGCGAAGAAGCCAAGCGCTGGAGCGAACAGCGCGGTGGTCGCGCCAGTAGCGATCGCGATGCCCTGCGACAATTGGTGCACACCGTGCGCGGTCTGGGGCATCAAGATGTGCGCCGATTAGTGCGTACGGCCATTTTTGATGATGGCGTTATCGATCATTCCGATATTCCGGCCATCAACAAATCCAAATTCGAACTTATGAATATGGACGGCGTGCTCAGTTACGAATTTGCCGTCGAACAAATGGACCAAGTGGGCGGGCTTAACGGATTAAAAGAATGGCTGCGGCAACGGCAATCGATTTTTGTAAATGGGCAAAACGATGTGGACATTCCCAAGGGCATGCTGCTGGTGGGCGTACAAGGCGCGGGTAAAAGTCTAGCCGCCAAAGCCGTGGCAGGCCTTTGGCATTTACCGCTACTGCGCTTGGATTTTGGTGCGCTGTACAACAAATTTTTTGGCGAAACCGAACGAAACTTACGCGAATCTCTAGCGCAGGCCGAAATTATGGCCCCCTGCGTTTTGTGGATGGACGAAATCGAAAAAGGCTTGGCCACGGGCGACACCGACAACGGCACCTCCAAACGCGTGCTGGGAACATTATTAACCTGGATGGCCGAGCGCAAACAGCGCGTGTTTATGGTTGCCACCAGCAACGATATATCGCGCCTACCGCCGGAATTTATGCGCAAAGGTCGATTCGATGAAATCTTTTTTGTCGACCTGCCCGATGACCCAGCACGCCGCTCAATTTTTACCATCCATTTAAATCGACGCAATATATCCACCATCGATTTCGATTTAGAAATGTTAACGGAAGCGGCTGAAGGTTTCAGTGGCGCAGAAATAGAACAAGCGGTAGTGTCTGGGTTATTCGCCGCCCGCGCACAAGAGGTGGCATTAAACGACCAAATATTATTGGAGCAAATTTATCAAACCCGACCACTCTCGGTCGTTATGGCCGAACAGGTGGCGGCGTTGAGAGCTTGGGCCGAGGGTCGAACGGTTAAAGCTTAGATTAACCTGCTCTAATTTATACTTTGCTATGTTTTTAATGGCAGGATGTAATGTACTACAGGCTTGTTTCTAGAAAGATTCCAATACGTTAATGTGTGTATTAACCCTGGAGATTTTGGATGTGTCCTGTGTAAGCGCTTCTCCAAACTCTACGAATTTTTCTACTAATTCACTATTAGTATTCATATCAGGTTTCAACATAATTACATAATCGTATCTCCCGGGGCGAATGCTGAGTTGAATGTGATTCTTTAATTGTTCAAATTGGCTTTCTTGTAGTACGGATATTAAAGATGTATGAAATAAATCATTTTTTATTTTTGAGGACAGCCTGATCCCAATGTCAATATAAATGTAATTACTGTAAAAATCGCTAGTTTTCTGGTTTTTACTTGAGTGAGGTAGTTTGCAAAGTATAGACTCGGTTTTGGATGTGTAGAAAGAATCATGAAATAGTTTGATAAAACTAAATAAGTCTTTATAGTTTTTAATGGCTTCACTAGAGAAAATTTCCAGCACCACGTCTTCCTGTCCGTTACTACTGTATGCGTTTAGTACGATTTTTTCGTCTTCTTTAAGATTTTCCTGATTGTTATAATTCAAGAATATTTCTGGGACTTCTTTTCTTATAAAGTAGCTTCTCAACCCTTTGTCGATTAGTGTGACTAAGAGAGTGCACACAAACATTCCTTTATCTACAACAGAGGGATTGCTAGCTTGATCGACAAGATTAGAATATAAGTCGCCGTTTTCACGGCTACTTTCAGTATCCTTCATCAATTCATTTAGATCAATTTTTCTTATTTCCCTACGTCTAGCTTTAAACGCCCCTTTTTGACGAAAATCCTTTACAAATTCAGGTGGTGGACACGTGCCCTTTAGGATCTTGTCGAAGCCAGATGAAATAGGGCTATTGCGTAATGGAGTGTATGCGATATAGTCATATCTGCCAAAAGTAATTGCATGGTTTGATATCCCTCCTGGCTGGCTCACTTTCGAATCTAAAGCCTTAAAGATATCGTCTGATACTGAAGGGTTGGAGCCTAGAACAAGGTCTAGCGCAAAAAACTCGTTAGTAAGTAATTCGATGTTGAGTTTGCTTGGTAGTTCGCTGGTCGAGTCGATGTTGTCTTCAGGTTTTTCAGAATATTTTGATTTTGTTGAATTGTTGAAAACTATAAGCGCATTTTTTCTGGCTCTGGAAATACTTTTATCGTGGGTGAAGTCTTTATAATATAGCTCTAGAGCGACCTTTCCGGTGTAATTAATTGATTCGGTAACATCCCCATTGTATTCTCCTTCAATTTGCTGTGGAGAGTTGTTAAGATTTTTTCCGTGAAGAATAAAATTGCTTTCATAAAAGCTGGCGCGATACAAATAATCTAATTGTACGGTGTTTATTATTGGCTTTCTGTTGTGTATGTTTTTATTTAATTCCTCGATTTCCTTTGTCTCTATTTCTTGGGTGGTTTCATGGCCTGTGCTAGGGCGGTGGTTTAAATTGTTGAGCGAGCATGAGTTGTCTACTAAAACCACACGCCAGGGGATATTTATTGAATGAAAAGTACGTATGCCAGGATGAATATATTTCTTCCTGTTGGGGTCGTTTGAGCTGTTGGGAGCTTTGAGGTCGCTTTTTTTTATATCCTCTATAACATATTGTGAGGCGCATTGGCTAGAAAAATACCAATGCGCGTTAATTTGAATTCTGTCATCGTTAAATTTCCTAGCCGCTTCGGCAAATCCACTTCTGACAATTGCATTTTTAAATTCTATGCCGATAGTCTTCCAGCCGCTATATTCAAAGCTTGTTTCTTCATATCTTAAAGATAATATATTGTTCAAGTGTTGTTTGAAGGATTTAATAAACTCTCGCTCGGTATTATCTTTATTGGGGAACATTTTTTCCACTAAAGATATGATTGCTACTCCGCGAACATAAGTGGAAAGTTCTTCTAGATCCGGTATATGGCTTTGTAATATTTGTGGCAGCATTAATTCCGCATCATCGTCTAGTAATTCTTGTATAGGAGGAAGGTCTCCGTGCTCATCTCTTAAGTGGAAGGTTCCGTAAGAATCATCCAGAAATTCAACAAACCATGTATATAAGTAAGCAAAACCAAATTGCGAAGTCGCAAGTAAGTCAGACATGATTTCAACATCAATTCGTAGTTCCCGGTTAGACCCGTCAGGAAACCATCCCTCTGTAATTGCTATTAGTCGCTTAGCTAACCGTCCGAAAACACCTAATTTCTTCTTTGAAACAACATTAAAATCAAGCTTATTTGAGATGTCATCAATAATCGCGTGGCCTAATTCGTGAGCTATTACACTATGTAACTCTGGAAAATCGGCGTTCCAGAAGGATAAAATAACCGCGTTAAAATCATCTTGATGCGCACTTCTGTGTATATCCGCAAGGTATTGATCAGAAAACGTCCAGGCTAAAAAGGTTGTTGAGAAGTCTTGTTCTGTGGGTAGTTCTTTTTTACAGCAATCTAAATAGTTATAAACAAAATGTAGCATATCCCTATAGGTATTTTTCGCAAATCGTCGGAGGTATTCGCTAGTAAATCCTCTTTCAGAAGATCTACGCACAGTTGGGGCAGGGTCTTCTAGGTTAAAATTTTCTCAGCGTTGACCCAGTTTGTGGTTTATGTACCCAAGGTGTCTTGCCATATCTTTCAACTTCGATCGTAGGACAGATTGAAAGATTAACTTGTTTTGTTGGAAAGTGTGGTGGATATCTCCGTTTTCTTTTGATTTACTACTATCAATAAAAGCAGCAAGAGAGCAATATTTGGCTAGGTAATTAGAAAAATATTCTAAAAGCTCAGTAGATCTATTAACTATTGATTCGGCTAGATTGTAGATTTCTTCTAGCACGTTACCATCCATGGCTTCAGTTCCATGTATTTTTGAATAAAATAAGGCAATGTTTTTTATATGATCTGCCTCTTCGGACAATTGAATTATTCTTCTGTAAATGTCTTCATCTGCGGCAAGATATAGGGAGTGTAATGAGATTTCTGAGTTTGAGGACATGATTATTTATTTTTCTCTAGTTGCTTTTGCCATTAACAAGATTTATGGCTAACGTTAAAACTGGTAGCATTGTTAATAAAAAAATATTTACTAGATCTACATTATTTTTGTTTAACGTTTTGTTTAGTAAGTCAATGTATTCTTTTTTTGAGACTAATTGTAGGGTTGGAAATTGAAATCTCTCCTTGAAATCTAAGCGCGACTCTCTTGAAACTGTTTCTTTGCATTTGTTATGAAAGTATATTGATGCGATTATCCATTGTATGGAGCAAGCGTATAAAACATGATCTAAGTAATCACGCTCGATATGGAATGGTACACAGGAAATGGTAATCAGCAGTAAAAAAGATACCGTGATGGGGCATAAATATATGATTACATATCTAAAAGTTAGGAGTTGACTTCCGTTCAGGTTGGGCTTGATGAAGTGATGGCACAAGGCTGTGATATAAAGTTTTTCGGGAAGGCTCGCGCGAAATCTCCATGCAGAAGGGTGGTTCGCAGAATTGTGCTCTAAATGTCGGGATACTAGCTGGCGCAGATATAGGGGGATATTATTATTTGTCATATAGCTAGACAACCAAATTTGAGTTCGGTTCAAAAAAATATTTTGATACAAAAATAATAATAGGAAATATAAAATATATACGGTAAATAAAGTTGCCGTTAGGTGCAATAAATCGTCGGGTATTTTACTGAGTCGAGTATAGGTGGGTGAATATTGATTTTTTTGGTGGATTATAAGGTAGGTAAACAAGTTTAGAGCAATATTAAGTGCGGAAAAGGATATGGTGTCTTTTAGTCTAACTTCTCGAAAAAATAGCGGCGTATTGCGCCAGCCCGGTGAGTGGTAAAAATTTTTGTAATAGTTGTTTTTGTGTTTGCTTTTTTTCTCGTCTACGTTAAATCTATATAAACAAAGTATTTGAAATAATTTTTTGAGCGCTTTGAAAATATTTGTGTTGTTGTTTTCGTTTTTCCAATTATTTTTTCTTAGTTGATGCAGTGAGTAGCTGCACGCGAGCAATATAGCTAGGTTGACGATAACAACTAATGTTGTGAGTTCGAGTTTAAAGGGTGTAATGGCTATAAAAAGCGGTAGAGAGCTCGCGGTACAAATTATCAAAGCCCAAATATACATCCAGCGCGTTGGTGATAACATTGTTTTAATGTGGGTATTCGTTAGGTTTTGTAGTTTATACCTATTTTTGTCTCGTAAATTACTATACTCAGTAATCTGGTGGAGCTTTGGGGTAAAGCTTATTTTTAGAATTGGTGAAAAGTATAAGGTTATTGAGAAATGATAAACTTGCCAGAGCAAGTATTTAAAACGATAAGAGAGTGCTCTTAGCGCTTTATTGACTAGTTGGTTGGTGTTAAGGGATTTTTTTTTAAGTAAAGACCATATAAACATTGATGCGCTTCCCTGCGAATCTTTTTCGTTTCTCTATATCTGGCTCATTTAATTTTGATTATGAGCAAATCTATTTGGCTTTGAACTGCTGTTCCGGTTGAATCGGTTTACAGCATTAGACTCTTGGTGCCTGTATAGGCTGTTTGATGTCGTAGACGAGCTTCCAGATGAGCCATTATTTGATGCTAAGCTAGCGTTGATAAGGTGCAAACTAATGTCTCTATAGTCTTGCAATTCTTCAACGGCAGACTGTAATTCTCCAATTTGGGAACTTAAAGCTTTCAATATTTGCTTAATTTCCTCAAGAGCCGGTTTCTCGTAATCTTCTTTATTTATATTTGAGTTATCCTGAGTCTTTGTTTCGTTCGTTGTCATTTGTTTGTTTCCTTTAACCTATAGCCAATATTTACAATCAATATTCCTGATATTGTGATTTTAATATTGGTAAAGTCTCACCGGAGTTGGAGTCTGCGGTGTTTAGAGTATAGTTGAATCCTTCGTAAGCCAAAAATTATTCAAAGCAGGGTTCGAATTGCAACCCTCTATGATACCCCCTCAAGAGGAATTAATGTCCCAAATTTGAACAATGCATTAGTATAAAATGCGTTGAGTTACATTATTCTCGTGGGTTACTGTTTTTTTGGCGGGCCCGAATTAAGGATATTAACGGTTCAGCCTTAATTTTTGAGGTCCTAATACTACAATTGTACGGCTTTATATTCAAGCTTAATAAACTTAAAGGGCCAAGAGAAAGCAAAAAGTTTAAATTGTTTTGCTAGGTTTTCACGAAAAATGGCATTCAGTTCTTCGAGGTGGATGCTTCGTGTCATATCAGTAATATATTTGTTACAGCTTGTGTATTTACCATAGGCCCTTTGCTGATAATTAATGAAGTTTGGTTTAAATAACACTGTTATTGCCCTTTGGGTATTTTTAGGCGCCATTCAGCCTAACTTTAAAATTTAGTATCATTTTGACAATGAGACTTTTGTGTGTCGCACGTGGGCGTCGTGATTATTGTTTTACAGTAGACTCTTTAAGAACGACAACATTTTCAAAGTTTCATTCATCTCAACAATTAGCGATCGTGTCGGGAATATCTTTGATTAGGCCCACCGAGGATCTTAGGGTAGAGGTACAAAGTATATATTAATAGTGTGTGGTAAATTTCTAAAATAAATGCGTCGGCGGTATTCTAGAGCGGCCTGTACAAAACTGGAGTCATCTATAAACATGGTTTTTGAAGAAGGCTGAATAATTTTGAGGTGGAAACTCTGACTTAAATAGAATGCTAGGTGCTAAAATCGATTTGAGATTTGCTTCCAGTAACTTAGGAAAAGGCCGTAGTCATCAACAGTTTGGTATTTGTGGTAGTGAGATATAAAACTGCTTTGTATAAAGTGCGAGTAATCCAAAGTTGATATGCTGGTGGAATTCAAGATATACAGTATTTTCACTATAAAGTTAGATGTATGCTATCCAAATATTAGAATAATGATGGATAAATTTAAAACTTTTTCTTGTGGCGAAAAGCTTTAAAGCGCATATAATTTTCTTGTTTATAAAAATAAAGTTATTAAAAGAAAAAGCCCCGACCAATTGGCCGGGGCTTTTTTACAATTTTAACGCTTTTTGGTAATTAATCTACCAACCAACGCTCGGCGTATTCACGCATAACGTCACCAACTGCGCCACCGTCACCAGTGGTTGGTGCGAAGTGAGTACCAGAAGTTAACTCTTCGGAGTAACGAGTAGAGTTGTCTTCACAGTTGTCAGAGTTGAATGGAAGCGCTGGAGCAAGCGTGTCGCCAGTGCTGAAGATACAAACAACGTCAACATCGCTCGCGACTGGGTTGAAGATGCTGGTGGTGTAAACAGTGTCTGGCTGAACTGCGATAACACAGTCGGCATCTAAACGGTTAGCTGCGTTGAAAGAACCGCCGCCACCTTGAGAGTGACCAGAAGTACAAACCGTTGGGTTAGAGTTGATGATGCTGCTGTAGCGGCTCATGGCTGCTTCTACAGAATCTTCTACTTCGCTACCAGTACCAGAGTTAGCAGTTGTTGCTGCGGCAACCAAAATACACTGTTCGGCAACAGACTCTAGCAAACCGCTGTAAGTGCTAGAAGTACCACCAGTACCGTTACCCCAACCCAAAACGTTGTAAGTACCTGGACCACCGCTTGGTACGTAGAATACAGAACCAAAAGTAGAATCAGTGTCTACGCTACAACCACTGCTAGTACCAGCAGAAGCGTTAACAGAAACCAATGCACTGGCCAAAACAGCGGCACCCAAACCAAGAACTTGCTTATTCATTTTCATCGTTATCCCCTTACTTATTTTTTATTTAATAATTCTTTAACCCCCTGAAAACAATTTTTTCAGGTACAGCATGGCGCGGAAGTTCGAATACTAAAGGAATGAAAGAGGATATTGCTATGAGATTAATTAAATTGTGCGGATTCGTGAAAGTATATTGTATGAAGTAACAACATACAGGGTTAATAGTATGTTACACATATACACAGTAAGTAACACATACAAAAATTAGAGTAAAAAGTAATCACCATTTCGCGCGTTAACTGATAAGTCAGCCCATGTTTTTTTGCGTTTTGCATAATTATTCAAAAAGAGAAATTGAGTGGATTTTTACTTTAATGCATGCGCATGCATGAAAAACTACTGTATTTATCGTTGGAAAAAAATCTAGGCGGTGTGGTAGGGTGTTATTTTTTGCATGAAATACATTGGGATTAAATTAAACAGGTTTAAGTAATAAGTTTGTTTAAAAAATTGCCCATGCATGCAAGGTATAAAAATATAGCCAATAAATAATTGTTATTAACTGGTCTTTAACCTTTGTGCCGTTCGTTCTGTTGCTGCTTTAATAAAAAAACCAAATTTTTTTATAGCGGAGCTATTTAAAAATATTCATGCCGATTATTATCCGAAACTGCGATCAACAATAGAAATGGCCAAGACAAAACGCCGCCGTCGTAACGCTTTCTGTTTGCTTGCGCGATTTCCGCCAGTGTTGATGGCAATTGAGTATCCCTCACTCCTGGGGCGCGGAACAGCATTTCTTTTTTTGAAAGTAATGTGATTTTAAAACCGTTTGTAAAAAACAGTTAGTAAAAAGCAGTTAATAAAAAGCAGCCGTTAAAAACTACTGCTTTTCCTCACGGGCAATCGCTCGGTAAGCAATATCCTTGCGATAAAAACTGCCCTGCCATTGAATTCCCGAGGCGCATTGATAGGCTAATTCGGCGGCTTGTTTAACGGTGTCGCCCAACGCGGTGGCGCAGAGTACGCGCCCGCCGTTGGTGAGTACCTGCTGCTTGGCATCGAGTTGGGTGCCGGCGTGGAAGACTTTTTGGTTGGGGGCTTCGATTTCCGGCAAGCCGGAGATTACCAGGCCTTTATCGTAACTGCCGGGGTAACCGCCCGCCGCCAGTACCACACCGACCGCGGCGCGTTCGTCCCAGTTGGCACTGGCTTGATCGAGTTTTTTGTCCAATGCGGCATTGCACAGGTCGACCAAATCCGATTGCAAGCGCATCATGATGGGCTGGGTTTCTGGGTCGCCAAAACGGCAGTTGTATTCGATGACTTTGGGCGCGCCGTCCGGGGTGATCATTAAACCTGCGTACAAAAAGCCGGTGTAATCGTTACCTTCGGCGGCCATGCCGGCCACGGTGGGCTCGATAACTTCGGTCATAATGCGTTGGTGCACCGCCTCGGTTACAACGGGGGCCGGCGAGTAGGCACCCATGCCGCCGGTGTTGGGGCCGGTATCGCCTTCGCCGACGCGTTTGTGGTCTTGGCTCGTGGCCATGGGCAGAATGTTTTTGCCGTCCACCATCACAATAAAGCTGGCTTCTTCGCCGGCTAAAAATTCTTCGATTACTACGCGGCAGCCGGCATCGCCAAAGGCGTTGCCCGAGAGCATATCGGTCACCGCGGCCTCGGCTTGCTCCAGAGTCTCGGCGACGATGACGCCTTTACCGGCGGCGAGGCCATCGGCTTTTACCACGATGGGTGCGCCCTGGTTGCGCAGATATTGCAGTGCGGCTTGCTCGTCGGTAAAGGTTTGGTAGTCGGCGGTGGGAATCTTGTGGCGCGCCAAAAAGTCTTTGGTGAAGGCTTTGGAGCCTTCCAGTTGTGCCGCGGCCTTGCTGGGGCCAAAGCAGCGCAAACCTTGCTCGGTGAAATAATCCACCACACCATCCACCAGCGGCGCTTCTGGGCCGACGATGGTGAGTTCTACGTGGTTGATCTTGGCAAAATCGGTTAGGGCTTTAAAGTCGCCGATGTCGATCACGAGATTTTCGAGCTTAGGCTCCAGTGCCGTGCCGGCATTGCCCGGCGCGACGAAGACGGTGTCCACCTCGGGGTTTTGTGCTGCTTTCCACGCTAAGGCGTGCTCGCGTCCGCCGCCGCCAATAACCAAAACTTTCATAAACTCTCCGGGGCTTGTTAATTAATGGCGGAAGTGGCGCATGCCGGTGAACACCATGGCCAGGTTGTGCTCGTCGGCAGCGGCGATGACTTCTTCATCGCGTATCGAGCCGCCCGGTTGAATCACGCAGCTCACGCCGGCGGCAGCGGCGTTGTCGATACCGTCGCGAAAGGGGAAGAAAGCGTCGCTGGCCATGCAACTGCCGGTTACGGCAAGTCCGGCCTGCTCGGCTTTGATCACAGCGATGCGCGCCGAGTTAACACGGCTCATTTGGCCGGCACCCACACCGATGGTGCGCTGATCTTTGGCGTAAACGATGGCGTTGGATTTCACCATTTTGGCGACTTTCCAGGTGAATAATAAGTCTTGAATTTCTTGTGCTGTTGGTGCGCGCTTGGTCACTACTTTAAGGTCGGATTCGCCCACCATGCCCAAATCACGCTCTTGCACCAGCAAGCCACCGTTAACGCGCTTGTAGTCGAAACTTTTGCCTGCTTGGCCAAACTCGCCGCACACCAACAAACGCACATTCTTTTTGGCGGCAACGATGTCGCTAACGCCGCCGGCAACGCTCGGTGCGATGATTACCTCGACGAATTGCTTGTCGACGATCGCCTGCGCCGTGGCGGTATCCAGCTCGCGGTTAAAGGCGATGATGCCGCCAAAGGCAGATTCTGGATCAGTCTCGAAAGCTTTTTGGTAGGCGTTTAAGAGCGAATCCGCGCTGGCAACGCCGCAGGGGTTGGCGTGCTTAACAATGACGCACGTGGGCGCGTCGAACAATTTAACGGTTTCCAGTGCCGCATCGGTATCGGCGATGTTGTTGTACGACAGCGCTTTGCCTTGCAATTGTTGCGCGGTGCTGATGCTGGCTTCGGGAGGATTTTTTTCTGCGTAAAAAGCGCTGGCTTGATGAGGGTTTTCGCCGTAGCGCATATCTTGTTGCTTAACAAATTGGCTGTTAAAGGTGCGCGGGAAAGGATCGTTGCCACCTTCTACCATGGTGCCAAAGTAGTTGGCGATGGCACCGTCGTAGGCGGCTGTGTGTTCGTAGGCTTTAATGGCCAAGTTAAAACGCGTGGCTTTGCTGGTGGCGCGATCGTTGTTTTTCATTTCTTCGATCAGCGGCAGGTAATCGCTGGTGTTAACCACAATGTTCACAAACGCGTGGTTCTTGGCCGCGGCGCGCACCATGGTTGGCCCGCCGATGTCGATGTTCTCGATGGCATCTTCTAGGCTGCAATCGGGTTTGGCCACGGTCGCCTCAAATGGGTAGAGATTAACCACCACCATGTCGATGCCGCCGATACCGTGCTCGGCCATGACGCTGTCGTCGGTACCCCGGCGGGCGAGAATGCCACCGTGAATTTTCGGGTGCAGGGTTTTGACGCGGCCGTCCATCATTTCCGGGAAGCCGGTGTAGTCGGCGACTTCAATCACCTCAAGGCCGTTGTCTTTGAGTAGCCGATAGGTACCGCCGGTGGAGAGAATTTCTACGCCCATCGCCGACAGTGCCTGGGCGAACTCGACGATGCCGGTTTTATCGGAAACACTGATCAGTGCACGTTGAATGGAGACGAAATCTTTAGATGCAGTCATGATGGCAATACACGCTTAAAGTTGAAAACACTGGGCACGATCGAGGGGGTTTACCTCGATGTAGATCTGTTGCAGCCACTCCCGTGGACATCGACCGACACAGGCTCCGGGTCGACATCGCACCATGGCAAACTGTCACCCAGTTTAGACCTTGTGGGTGCGGTGTGTCAGGCGGTGGACTGCTGGAATTTGGGCATTCGCCGCAGGTGTGGCGGCGAATGGCTGGCCTAGAGCTGGCCGTATTGTTTGAGTTTCTTGCGTAGGGTACCGCGGTTAAGGCCGAGCAATTCTGCAGCCTTGGTTTGGTTGTGGCGGGTGTAGTTCATAACCACTTCGAGAAGCGGTGCTTCCACCTCGGCCATAACCAGCTCGTAGACGTTAACCGCAGGTTGACCGTCGAGGTGTTTGAAGTAGTTGTCGATGGATTCCTTCACACAGTCGCGCAGCGAGGTGCTGTTCACTTCCGATGTGGTGGTGAAGCGCTGGTTGGCGGCTTCGGTTTGTTTGTTGTCGCTGGTGTTGGTGAATTCTGCAATCGATGATTCGATTTGACTCATGCCACTTGTTCCCCGTTGCTGATCAGCTGTTCAACGGTCTCTGTTAAACAGCCGATTTGGTCTTGAGCGCTATCCAGTTGATTAAATTGGGTGCGCAAGCGCTCGCCATTGGCGAAGTGCTTGAGGTACCAACCCACATGCTTGCGGGCGATACGAACCCCTAAATAGTCGCCGTAAAATTCGTGCAGCCCGACCAGATGCTCCAGCAATATTCTGTGAATTTGCTCGGCTCCCGGCTCGGGCAGTAATTCGCCGGTGTTTAAAAACTGATTGATTTGCGCAAACAGCCAGGGGCGACCCTGGGCGGCTCGGCCGATCATAATGCCTTGGGCTTGGGTGTAATCCAAAACCCATTTTGCCTTGGGGGCGCTGGTAATATCTCCGTTGGCGATGACGGGGATATTCACTTGGCGCACCACCTCGGCAATGGTGTCGTACTCGGCCTGGCCGTTAAAGCGGCAGGCGCGACTGCGACCGTGAACTGTGAGTGCGGCAATGCCGGTTTGTTCGGCAATGCGTGCAATAGTGGTGGCATTTCGCGACTGGGTATCCCAGCCTGTGCGTATTTTCAGCGTGACCGGCACGCTCACCGCCGCCACCACGGCCTGCAGGATGTCTGCCACCAGCGCCTCATCGCGCATTAATGCCGATCCTGCGGCTTTCTTGCAAACTTTCTTGGCCGGGCAGCCCATGTTGATGTCAATAATCTGAGCGCCCAGCTTTTCATTTTCGCGCGCCGCCTGTGCCATGGTGTCGGGCTCGGCACCGGCGATTTGCACCGATCGCACACCGGTTTCGCCGGTGTAATCCAGTCGGCTGGCGGACTTGCGTGTGTGCCACAGGCGCGTGTCGCTGGTGACCATCTCCGAAACCGCTAAACCGGCACCAAAACGTTTACAGAGCTGTCGAAACGGCCGATCGCTAACGCCGGCCATGGGGGCCAGGACGGTGACCGAATCGAACGTGTGTTGGCCGATGGTTAGCACCGCTTACTCTCTGATTGCCCTGGGATTCGCGCTGTGTATTTCACCTGCTGAGCCTGGCAAAAGCCACAGGTCGATGTGGTGCATTGCTCAGGAGGTGCCAAAAAAGGGCGCTTATCATACCCGTAGAAGCGGAAAATGGGAAAGCGGAATTTGTATAAATTGATGAAATTTTGCGCCAATTTGGCGGCGGTGCTGGCGCGAGGCTGTCGCCTGGCATTGGACTCCCAGATGCCGGGGTTGGTTGTTGAAAAACCGCTCTAGGGTTTATCGATTGGCAGAGCTTTGTCGGTTTTCGGGAATATAGGCGCGGTAATTCACTGCCTCGGCGCCCGGATCGATCAATGTTAGGTTGAGTTGAACTGGCTGGCCAACGGGCATTTCGGCGCTGCCGGCCAGCTCGCCTTTGAGGTATTCGCGCGGCTGGAAAACATGCTCGGCGACGAATTGATCGTTGATGTCGCTAAAGCGCACCGCCAGGGGTGGGAAAGGCTGCTCGAACTGAGCGGTGTTGATCAAAATGGCGTCGGCACTCAATTGGCTGGAGCTCTGCGGATGGCTGCGTACCACCAGCGAGATGCGAATTTTGCTGTGGTCGAAGCGAGTGGGCAGCGTGCAGCCAAAAATCGGGCAGGCTTTGGCATACCACTGCCGGTAGGGATCCACGCGGCTCCAAGAGTCGAATTTCAGATAACCCACTTGCACAATGAGCGCCAACAGCAACACCACGTTGCCGGCAATCCAGGCGCTGCGAATCAACCAGCGTTTGGTGTTGTCGGGCTGATAGGTCAGCTCCAGCGGCTCGGGTTCAAAGGCGTCGAGCAGGGACTGATCGGTGTCTCGGTCGGTGACCAGGCGTTGCCCCAATTCGCTGTCGTCTAATTCATCGAGGTCGTATTTGGCTTCGGCTACATAGTCGGGGCCATCTTCTTCGAAGCTCGAGCTTAGCGAGTCTTCATCCAGAAAGGTTTCGAACTCGTGATCCTGGTCGAAGTCGTCGGGAACGGCATCGAACGTGCCGGTTTGGCGGCCATCGAAGCGTTTGTCGATTTCGTCTTTCAGGTCGTCGCGTTCAGGCTCGCGCCGAGCGGGTTGCTTGGGCTTTGGCTCTGGCTCGGGTGCCGATTCTTCCTCAAGCAGCGCCTGAGCCCAGGATTCGTCGGCGTTTTCTTCGGACTCTTCGTCGTCATCATCGGCTGGTTTTTTGGGTTTGATGTCAAACAGCGAGCTGCTGGGTTCGGATATGTTGTGTTTGCCGCCAAATTCCGGAGTCAGGTCGTCGATACCAAGGGGGTCGTCGATGGCAATGCGGCTGTCTTCCTCCTGCATGTCATCGCTGATTAAAAAATCGTCGGTTTCTTCAAGCACCTGTTGCTTGGGTGGCCCAGGCATGGATTCGGGCGAGGTTTTCGCCGCCGGTTGGGGTTGGGCGGTTTTCTTGGGGGGCGCTTTGGCGGCGGGTTTTGCTTGAGCTGTTTTGGGTGCTGGTTTGGCAGGCTGTGGCGCACTTTCTTGGGAGCGAATGAAATTCTCCCGAGCATCAAAAATATGCAGGCACGAGCCACAGCGCACAGCACCTTTGGCGCTGGCGAGTTGTGCATTGGTTACTCGAAATGAGGTTTTGCATTTCGGGCAACGCGTAATGGAGTGAGTCATGGCGCTGGCCTCTCAGGACAACTCAGCGAATAGGTTCGTTGCTTGAATGTCTGCGCGCTAAGCCCGATTGCCTTCGATTAATGCTTTAAACAATTGCGACAAAGCCTTGTTATCTCGGAAGATTCTAGTTTGTTAGCAGGCTCGAAACAATTGCCGAGGTTGTTTTTGACGCAACCTGGGCCACATTTTTATGAAATTCGTCGAGTGCCGGTTAATCGACACCATTGGTCTTGACTGGTCGGTGGATCGAAATCGATCCACGTGGTGTAGGCGGCCATAACGGCGTCGGCCTGGGTAGAGAGTACACCAGAGAGGCAAATATGGCCTCCGGGCTTAACTTGTGCGGCGATGGTTTCGGCTAAGTCCACCAGCGGCCCGGCAAGAATGTTGGCCAGTACCACATCGTTTTCCCGGCTGGGTGCTTCGCCCGGGAGATACACCGGAAAGGCGTCGTCGGCCAAGCCGTTACGTTGGCTGTTTTCACGGGTGGCGATTAAGGCTTGGGGGTCGATATCCACGCCGTAGGCGTTATCTGCGCCCAGCAGCAACGCGGCAATGCCCAAAATGCCCGAGCCGCAGCCGTAGTCGAGTACCGATTTGTCGCTGCAATCCAAGCCATCGAGCCACTGCATGCACAAAAAGGTGGTGGGGTGGGTGCCTGTGCCAAAAGCTAGGCCGGGGTCGAGCATTAGGTTTGTGGCGTTGGGCTCGGGCGGTTGAGTCCAGGAGGGGCAAATCCAAAGTCGCTCGCCGCATTGAATGGGGTGGTAATCCTCCATCCAGGCGCGACTCCAGTCTTTGTCTTCTAACTGCTCCCAGCGCGGTGCTAGGGACTCGTTGAAGGCCTGTTGTAAGTGCAGATTAACGGTTTGAGTGTCGATGTCGGCGTTAAACAGGCCGACCACTTGCGTGTTGGTCCACAGCGGGGTTTCGCCCAGGCCCGGCTCTAAAATGGGTTCGTCGGCGTTATCGAGCAGAGTTACCGATAAAGCGCCGACGGCCAGGAGCGCGTCTTCCAGTGCGGTGACCTGTTCTCGGTGACTGTCGATTTTCAGTTGCAACCAGGGCATGAGCGGCACCATTAAAGACCCTGCCGTGCGGCAGGGTGGAAATTACGAACCCAATTTTTTTTCTAGGTAGTGAATGTTCACTTCGCCTTCTTTGAATACCGCGTCACGCACTAAATCTTGCTGCAATGGAATGTTGGTGCGAATACCGTCTACCACCAACTCATCGAGTGCGACGCGCATTTTGGTTAATGCTTGCTCGCGGTTCTCGGCGTGGGTAATGATTTTGGCGATCATTGAATCGTAGTTGGGCGGCACGGTGTAGTCGCTGTAAAGATGCGAATCCACGCGTACGCCCAAGCCGCCTGGGGCGTGGAAATTTTTCACTTTGCCGGGGCAGGGGATAAAGGTTTTCGGGTCTTCGGCGTTGATGCGACATTCGAAGGCGTGGCCTCGACACTGCACATCCGCTTGGCTGATGGACAGCTTCTCCCCGGCGCACACGCGAATTTGCTCTTTGATCAAATCCACGCCAGTGATCATTTCGGTAACCGGGTGCTCTACCTGAATTCGGGTGTTCATTTCGATGAAGTAAAAACCGCCGTCTTCGTAGAGGAATTCGAAGGTGCCGGCACCCTTGTAGCCAATTTTGTTACAGGCGTTGGTACAGGCTTGGTACACCTCTTCGCGAATCTCATCGGGAATGCCGGGCGCGGGCGCTTCTTCCAATACTTTTTGATGGCGGCGCTGTAGGGAGCAGTCGCGATCGAACAAATGGATGGCGTTGCCCTGGCCATCGGCCAGTACCTGCACTTCCACGTGACGCGGGTTTTGCAGGAATTTTTCCATGTACACTGTGTCGTCGCCAAACGCCGCGCCGGCTTCACTTTTAGTAACGTGTATGGAGTTGAGCAGAGCCGACTCGGTGTGGACCACGCGCATACCGCGACCACCGCCGCCGGCAGCGGCTTTAATAATTACCGGATAACCGATTTTGCGGCCCATTTTTAGGCAGGCTTCTTTGTCGTCGGGCAGTGGACCATCGGACCCAGGTACGGTGGGCACGCCGGCTTTTTTCATGGCTTCGATTGCCGAGACTTTGTCGCCCATCAGGCGAATTACATCGGCGTTGGGGCCGATAAACACAAAGCCGCTTTTTTGCACTTGCTCCGCAAAGTCGGCGTTTTCGGCCAAAAAGCCGTAACCTGGGTGCACGCCGGCGGAGTCGGTAATTTCCATGGCGGAAATAATGGCCGGAATATTAAGATAGCTTTTGTTGGAAGGGTTGGGGCCGATACACACAGACTCATCGGCCAAGCGCACGTGTTTTAAGTCGCGATCCACGGTGGAGTGAACGGCAACGGTGCGGATATCCAGCTCTTTACAGGCGCGCAAAATGCGCAGGGCAATTTCGCCCCGGTTGGCAATAAGAATTTTTTTGATCATTTAAGTCAGCTCCCGAGTGATGCTTTAAAGGCCAGTTGAGTGACTGACTTAAACAATGGTGACTAGTGGCTGGTCGAACTCAACCGGCTCTCCGTCTTCGACCAGAATCGCTTCAATAACGCCGGCTTTATCGGCTTCGATCTGGTTCATCATTTTCATGGCTTCAACGATGCACAGGATATCGCCGGCTTTAACGTGCTTGCCCACTTCGATAAAGGTTGGTGAGCCCGGGCTTGGTGCGGCGTAATAGGTGCCGACCATGGGCGATTTTACAACATGGCCAGTGGTGGCCGAAGTCGCGCTTTCTTCAGCGGCTGGTGCGGCGCTGGGGGCTGCGGCAGGCGCGGGGGCCGCCGCTGGTGCTGGGGCGGCAACAGGGGCGGGTGCGGCGGCGGCCACTTGCGCGGCAAAGCTGCTGCCACGACTGATGCGAACCGATTCTTCGCCCTCTTTAATTTCTATTTCTCCGATGTCGGAGTCTTCAAGAATTTCGATCAGTTTCTTTATTTTACGAATATCCATGAGAGTTCTCTTAAGTCTTCAGGCGCGAGGCACCCGGTTAAATTGCGGAATGTTCAATGGCGTAGTTCAGGGCCAATTCGTAACCTTTGGCGCCCAAACCACAAATAACGCCCACGGCAATATCGGATAAATACGAATGCTGGCGGAATGGTTCCCGCGCGTGGACGTTGGATAGATGCAGTTCGATAAACGGAATTGCCACGCCGCTCAACGCATCGCGCAGGGCGATGCTGGTGTGCGTAAACGCGGCGGGGTTAATCACAATAAAGCTCACGCCCTCAACTTTGGCTCGGTGAATGCGGTCGATGAGTTCGGCCTCGGAGTTGGACTGAAACGTCTCCAGGCTCTGCTGTTGTTGACCGGCGATGGCCTGCAGTTTTTGGTCGATATCGGCAAGCGTTGTAGTGCCATAAAGTTCCGGCTCGCGTGTGCCGAGCAGGTTGAGATTGGGGCCGTGCAGAACCAGTATGGAAGCCATAGTCGACAGTAAAGGCGTGCTCACAAATGTTTAATATTGTTGAAGCAGGAGTGTGCCTGAAAGCTCACACGGTGTCCATGGGGTCGATTCAAAAAACGCAGCATTTGCGGCAAATGCCGGCACGTTAGCGGAAGATCGCGTTAATTTTGTAGGGGTTTGCGCAGGGGAATGGCGAAGGTCGCAGCCTGTTAGCGACACTTCGCCACTTGTTTAACAACTATAGCTTCTGTTTTTCAGAAGATGTGGCGAAAAGTTGCTAATTTCATTAGTTTTTAACTAATTTGCCGTCATCTTGCTGAGTAATGGCGTTAACCACAATTTCTGGCGTTAGTAACTGCGGTAAAACCACGGCTTCGGCGTTGGCTTCGGGGGGAAAATACAGGTACAGCGGCACTCCAGAGCGATTGTATTCCCTGAGTAGCTCGGTAATTACCGGGTCGGCGTTGGTCCAGTCGCCTTTTAAGCCCTGGATGTTGTTCGCCAGCATGGTTGAGCGCACAGCGTCGGTGGACAACGCAACGCGTTCGTTGGCCAAACAGGTGATGCACCAGGATGCCGTTAAATTCACAAACACCGCTTGTTGGTTCGCGCGCAGTTCGTCCAATCGAGCCGGGCTGTAGGCTTGCCAGAGTTCGTCGGCCACCGGCGGTTTGTAGCTCACCGAGGTATAGCCCACCGCTACCAAACAGGCGGCGGCGATCGATCGGCCCACCCAGCGGCCAGTATTGGATTGCGGTAGGTGGCCTAGCAACCACACCGCAAAGGCCAAAATTACCAGGCCAGAGGCAACCAAGGCTAGGTGGTTGTTATTGGTTTGGTTGGCCAAGACCCACAGCAGCCAAACGCACGATAAGTACAGCGGAAAGGCCAGGGCTTGCTTGAGCGTGTCCATCCAGGCCCCGGGCTTAGGCAGCAATTTGGCCGCTGCGGGTACAAAGGTGAGCAGCAAAAAGGGGATGGCCATGCCGAAACCCAAGGCGGCAAAAATCGATAGCGCAATAATGGCCGGTTGGGTAACGGCGTAACCCAGAGCGGCCCCCATCATCGGTGCGGTGCAGGGGCTGGCCACCACCGAGGCCAGTGCGCCGGTCATCCAAGAATGATGCAGTTTATTGCCCTGAGTGGCGTTTTGGCCCACGCCCATCAGGCTGGAGCCCAGATTGATAACGCCCGAAAAGCTCAGGCCCATTAAAAAGAACACATACAGCAGTACGGTAATCACGGCCGGCGACTGCAATTGGAAGCCCCAGCCCACGGCCTCGCCACTGGCGCGAAGCGCCAGCATGACTCCGGCAATGGCCACAAAGGTAGCCACACAGCCGGCGGTGTAGGCCCAGCCGTGCAAGTGCAGGCGGTGGTTGTTTTGTTGGGAATTGGCCAAGCTCAAGGCCTTGATCGATAAAACGGGGAACACGCAAGGCATTAAATTTAAAATCATACCGCCGAGCATGGCGAACAGAACGCTGGTTAGCCAAAGGCTCAAAGAAAAGGGCTCGCTGCCCGAGCCGGATGCGTTGCCATCGCCCCCGCTGACGCCACTGTCGCCCCCGCCGATTTGTGCCAAGGTGCCGTCGGAATCGGCTTCAACGATGGCGCTGGTTCGGTCGGTTACAGGAAATTGCTGTTTGTACGGTGGGTAACACAGGCCGGCATCGGCGCAGCCTTGGGAGGTAATCTGTAATTGATAAGGCGGCTCGGGTAGGTTGCTCAGCACCACCTGGGTTTGATCGTAGTGAACTTCCAGATCTTTCTGAAAGTACTCGTCGTACTTAACAATGCCCGGTTCAAATTCGGCGTCGAGCGTGCTTTTTTCGGTTTTAAATTTAAACTTCGACTGATACAGGTAATAGCCTGGGGCGATTTGCCAGTCCAGGGCCAGACGATTGCCGTCAAGCCGGGTAACCGACACCTGATAGGCCTCTTCTACTCTTAAAAATGCGTCATCTGGGCTGGCCAAGCCGATGGCGTCGGCTTGGCCGGAGTCCTGCAAGCCCAGAGAGTTGCTGGCCAATGAAAGTGGAGCTGCGGCGATCATCGCCAATAATAAAAAGCGGAGCCAAAATGTACTGTTCATGAGCGATAGATGTCTGGGGGTGAATTCCGTTAAATGCATTTACACAAACCACTGAGTCATAGTGATGTGAATGAATTACCAGTATGATCTCTGTCTCTGACCTATAGAAGGTGGGCCGTGGGACACTGGCAGTAAGTATGAACCTTAAAGTCGATATAATCTCCCCAAGAAATTCACGATTTTTGAAAATTGCGTACCAGTTGCAGAGTTTCCGCGTCGGCGGCGCTAACCTGGGTTTAATTGGTATGGCTGTGCTGTTGAGCATTGGCTTGAGCGGCTGTTTAGGGCAGGGGCGTGTAGTCTCACAACCGAGCGCGCCGGTGCAAAATCAGGCGGAAAAATTGCCTCCAGTCGAGCAGGCTAAAGCGCCCAGTCGCCGCCAGCAATCAATTAACCGCTTATTGGCCGAAGCCCAGCGCGCGCTCAACAGTGATCAGTTAACCACACCCGAGCACAACAATGCCGTGGATCGTTATCGGGCCATTTTATTGTTGTCGCCCAATCATCCCGAGGCCTTGGCCGGTCTTGAGCGCACGGTGCAGCGCTACTGCCAATTGGCTGTAAACGCCATTGCCGAGGGAAATTTGGGCTTGGCTGAGCAATACGTGCGCCGAGCCAACACCATCGTGCCGGGCTTGTCGGTGATCGAGCAAACCCAGGCCCGCTTGGCGCAGGCTAGGCGCACCCAAGCCGCCCCGGACCCAGAACCCATTGTGGTGGCCGGCGTCGAGCGGACTTCAGAAATCCCGCTGCCTGGCCAGGCGCTCAGTCAGCGCGCCGACTCGCTGGTGGAGGCCTTGGGTCAATTGGCCGAGCGTGTTAAAAATAACGATCTTTACGTGTTGATCGTGGCCCGCAACGACGCCGAAGGGCGCTGGGTGTATCAACAAATGCGCAAAGCGGTGCCGGACTATCGGTTGCGTGGCAATATTCAGTTGGGCAAGATTCCTAAAATTCAGCTCCAGGCACCCTTGCCGTAGTTAATTTGCGCTGTATTGGAATCGGGTCTCACCAAAACTTAGGGGCAAACTATGGTATTAAATGCAATGACTCGTCCGTTGGTGCGGTTGCGTGCCTGGTTTCGCCACTGGCGCGAAGACCGCGAGGGCCTGTGGGCCTGGAAGTGGATTTTGGGCGCTGTGCTGGTTTATTTGGCGATCTGCTTGGTACTCGGCGTTATTTGGAATTTTTCCCCGCCGATTTTCGATCCCATCGATCGCGCCGAGCGTCGTGTGGCCGACAAAACCAATCGCGACGTGACGGGAGTGGCCACCACCGCTACGGTTATTCATTTAATGGAAACCCTGCTCGATAAACGCGGCGGTTATCTCACCAATGACATCACCCCACCGGGCATTTGGCTCGATAATCAGCCCAACTGGGAATACGGGGTGTTGATTCAATTGCGCGATGCGGCCAAAGCGATGCGTGAATCGTTCAGCCGTTCGCAATCGCAATCCACCGAAGATCAGGATTTGGCTCGCGCCGAAGCACGCTTTAATTTCGACAACAACAGTTGGGTATTGCCGGCCTCGGAGTCGGAGTATCGCGAAGGGGTGAAATTTCTCGATGCCTATTTGGCTCGCCTGGTGGACGAAAACCAAACCAACGCGCAATTTTATGTGCGCGCCGATAACCTGCGCTATTGGTTATCCACGGTGGAAACTCGCCTGGGCAATTTATCGCAAAAACTGAGCGCCAGTGTTGGCCAGCGTCGGATTAACACCGATTTGGCCGGTGAGTCGGGCGCGAAACAATCCACCGCCGCGCCAAAAGAAATCGAAGTAAAAACCTCGTTTTGGGAAATCGACGACGTATTTTTTGAAGCGCGCGGCAGCACCTACGCGCTGTTGCACTTGCTGCGCGCGGTGGAACACGATTTTGGTGAAGTGTTGGATAAGAAAAACGCGCGCGTGAGCTTGCAACAAATTATTCGCGAGCTTGAAGGCACCCAGCAGCCGATTTCCAGCCCGCTGATATTAAACGGAAAAGGTTTTGGTTTTTTTGCCAATCACTCTTTGGTAATGGCGTCGTACATTAGCCGCGCCAATGCCGCACTCATCGATTTAAGAGCTTTGCTCGAACAGGGCTAAACCATTGTTGTGGCCAAGACACACGAGCCGATTGAGGGGTTTATTCTCACCCGACACTGGGTGGATCGAGACAACGGCATAGAGCTGCAGTTTTGGTTGGCCACCGACTCCGGGCCTGTGCTGGTAACGGTAGCCGATCAAGAAGCCGTATTTTTTATTCGCCAAACCGATCGAGCCCGCTTGCAACCGATTTTAGGCTTGCAGCGCGGTTGGCGAGTGCAGGATTTATCGCTTAAAAATTATTACCATCAGCCCGTCAGCGCCGTGTATTTTGCCAGTTACAAACGAGCGCGCGACGCCGCCCAATTATTGCGCCGACAACTGCCCGTTTGGGAAGCCGATATCCGCCCGCCCGATCGCTTTTTAATGGAGCGTTTTATTAAATCGGCGGTGGAAGTTAACGGCGCCGCCAAGGCTCAGTTGCTCGGGCAGGACTCAGTGCAGCACTGGCAAAATCCCTCCTTAAAAAGCACCTCGGTAGAGCCGAATTTTCGCGTGGTTTCGGTGGATATCGAAACCGACATGCGAGCGCATACGTTGTATTCCATCGCCGTGTACGCCGCCGACGCGCAGAAAGTGTTTATGATCGGCGAGCCGCCACAGCGGGAGGAAAATAATAGCGCGACGGTGGAGGTTGTTGATGAGGGCGATATTGACATCGACTATTGCGCCACAGAAACCGAGTGCTTGCAGCGCTTTCTTACTTGGATTCAACAATACGATCCCGATGTGTTAATTGGTTGGAATTTTATTGGCTTCGACCTTTGGGTGCTTACGCAAATGTGCCGCCGTTTGGCCATTGAATTTGCGATTGGCCGACTCGGCGCGATGCCCAGTTGGCGGCAGGACCCCAGCGAGCCAGAGCGGCGTTACATTACCATTCCAGGGCGAGTTGCACTGGACGGTATCGAATTGTTGCGCGCGGCTTTTTATCAGTTTGAAAGTTTTTCGCTGCAATTTGTTGCTGGCCAATTATTGGGTGACAGTAAATTGGTAACCGGCGGTGATCGCGGCGATGAAATTACCCGTTTGTTCGAACAAGATAAACCGCAACTGGCTCGCTACAATTTAAAAGATTGTGAGCTGGTGTGGGAAATATTTAATGTTACCCAATTGCTAGAATTCGCCAGCAGCAAAAGTCAAATGACGGGGCTACCATTGGATCGTATTGGCGGCTCGGCGGCCAGTTTTGAATTTTCTTATTTGCCGCGCTTACATCGTCAAGGTTACGTGGGTCCGAATATTGGTGACTGCCAAGTCAATTTACTCAGTCCCGGCGGCTATGTATTGGAATCGGTGCCGGGATTATTTCGCCAAGTGTTAGTGTTTGATTTTAAAAGTCTGTACCCCAGTATAATTCGCACGTTTAACATCGATCCCTTTGCGTTTTGGTATGCCGAGCATCAACAACTTACCGGCGACGATATTATCGATGGCTTTAACGGCGCTAAATTTTGTCGTGATCGAGCCATTTTGCCCACCATGATTGCCGAGCTTTGGCAATCGCGCGAAGTGGCCAAGCAGCACAACAATCAGCCGCTATCGCAAGCCATTAAAATTATTATGAACTCCTTTTATGGCGTGTTGGGTTCGCCGTTGTGCCGTTTTCACGATCCTCGAATTGCCAGCTCCATTACGTTGCGCGGCCACGAAATTCTGCAACAAACCCAACACTGGTTTGAAGAGCAGGGTTATCAAGTAATTTATGGCGATACCGACTCGGTGTTTGTGTGGTTGGGCAACGACTGTCAGGAAGAGGCCGGTGAGCAAATTGGCCACGAGCTGGCTGTCGAGCTCAATCATTTTTGGCAAAACCACCTAAAGCAACGCTACGGATTGAGCTCTAATTTGGAAATTCAATTCGAAACTCACTTTAGTCAATTTTACATGCCCACTATTCGTGGCCAAGAAATGGGCAGCAAAAAACGCTACGCCGGATTGGTTAAAAAAGGCGAAAAAACCGAAATGATTTTTCGCGGTTTAGAAACCGTGCGCAGCGACTGGACACCACTGGCTCGACAATTTCAGCGCGAAGTGTTTGAGCGGGTATTTTCGCAGCGAGAATTTAAAAGCTACATTAATCAGTACGCAGAGCAGCTAATGGCCGGCGAGTTAGATCGACAATTGGCCTACCGTAAAAGACTGCGCCGGCCGTTGGACGAGTACGAATCGATTAGCCCGCCCCATGTGCAAGCCGCGCGAAAACTGCGCGAAGCGGGCATTGATGTGCGCAAGGGCGATTGGGTGGAATACGTAATTACCGTACACGGAGCCGAGCCGTTACAGTTGCTGGATAAAAAATTATTGGATTACGATCACTATCTGGAAAAACAATTAGCACCGGTCGTGGATGGATTGTTAGAAGTGATGGGAACCAGTTTTCAAACAATTACTAATCGACAGATTGTGATGTTTTAATGAAACTGCGAAATATTAATCGGCCGCCTATAGCTTGTTTCGCTTAGGTTGGCATAATGTTCGCGAGCCTAGCTGGAACTAACATTTAATTGCTATGTTAATCGTTTTTTGGTTTAGGTCTTGGTTTTTGGGTTCTTTTTTATTTTATAGATGTTAATAGCTTAGGGGTGTGGGTTATGTCCGATAATGTTTACGAGACGCCTAGTTCTGAATTGGTTACAGAAGAAACAGGCGGTTCCATTAATGATTTTTATGTGGTGTCTTTAAAAAAGTTTAATATATTATTTTTTGCGACGTTTAGCATTTATGCAGTTTACTGGTTCTATAAAAATTGGAAGCTGGTAAAAATTCGTGAGAAAAGAGATATTTGGCCAGTGGCTAGAGGGATATTCAGTATATTTTTCACCCATTCTCTTTTTAGCTTAATAGAAGGTCGGGTTGAACAGGCCGGCGAAAAAAAGTGGAATGGTGGTCAGTTAGCGACTTTGTATGTAGTTGTGACTTTAATAAGCATCTTTATGGGGTATGGATCAAATACGTTTATATATCTGTTGTCATTCGCTTTGATTATTCCCGTCTGGTACCCACTTTATTCCGCTCAGTACAAGATTAATGTGATTTGTGGTGATCCCAAAGGTGAGAGTAATTCTGAATTCTCAGCCGCCAACTACATCTTTATCGGCTTAGGGGTAATTTTCTGGTTGTTTGCGCTATTGGGCGCGTTTATACCGGCATAAATCCCTAATTTTGGTGAGTTTTGGTAGGTTGCGCTTCAACGTTGTGCCTTAAAAGAGCTGTGTTGTAGCTATTCAAACAGTAACCGGATAATTGGAAAAAGCTAAATTAGTAGGCCTCTCAACTAAAAGAAGTCTACTAATTATTTTTACACACAAACTTAATGTAAGTAATCCCCGGCGAGAGCATCAAGCGCCAAGCCAATTCATCTTCTACGGTAAAACCGGCGTCCTGCTGGTAAAACGCTTCCATTAAGCTATCGAGCCAAATATCAAACAAGTACAGTGGCACATTGCTTTTAGTGCGGCCGTGGGCGGCGGCGATTTTTTCGAGGGCGGGAGTAATTTGTTTGGTGCGGGAGAACTCCATGAGCGAGTCCAGTGAATCGTGCAGCATGGTTTTTTGTGCACTCATGTTGGTGTGTGCAAACAATTGTGCGACCACATCCGATTTGGAAAAGAATATTCGATAAAAATTATCGATTAGGTCAACATTGTAGCTGCCGTTGCCAATTACGCGTTCTACGCTCGCGTTAAATCGTTGTTCGTAATTGGGCTGTATTTCTGGCTGCTGCGACATGTTGACCTCTCGATAGCTCGGTTGGGTAGTCCAAATTTTTTAATAGCCGGCGATTGTAGGTGTTTAAACGCGGCAGTTTTTATTCTGGATCAATTAGTCGTCCGCTAACTGGCCTTCGAGGGTGACGGGAAAGCGTTTGCGCGAAGGCCTGCCGGTTGCGCGTAGCCACGGCATAAACAAAATATTTTGCAGTAGCTCCTCGGCAATGTGCTTTAGCTGGCCTTCGGCGTTATCCAGTGTGGTTTGTGCCATAAGGTGCTTTTGCGAATCGCTTATGGTCGAGCGCTGCAGCGCTACGATGTCTTCTACAAAGTTCTCGGTTATTTCCTTGCCTTCTACCAGGGCGTGCTCAAATTCGCCGGCGATGTCGTCGAGCATGCCGAGAGTGGCGGCGTTGTAAAATTGATACTGCATTTGCAAGGCCATTTGCCAGGGAGCCCAGCAAAGGCCCACCAATGAATTTAGGTTAGTGGGTGCATTGGAGTGAAATTGCGCAAACATCATGTGAGTATCCTCCCGGATTTAACCGATGACAGATTAAATGGTTGCAAACAGTTGCGTTAGGATCCCGCGTTATGGATTCAAGTTCAAGTTGTCAGGTCCGTTTGAGTGCCAGAAATCCTAGGGCCTGTTGACACTAATTTAGCACCACTGCTGGAGGTCAGTTTTTTGTC
>CAYFFE010000041.1:0-28510 GCA_964342265.1 uncultured Cellvibrionaceae bacterium
CAGTGGGAGCAACCGGATTTACCCGTCGCCGTATTTACCGCTCACGGTAGCACCGACACCGCCGTGGAAGCCATGAAAGCCGGCGCGTTTGATTTTTTAACCAAACCCGTTGATTTGGAGCAACTGCGTTTACTGGTTAAATCCGCACTGGCGGTTAAGCCAGCACGAGATCAAGCAAAACACAGTGACCCACAAAACACCATTCAGGGAAATTCCCCGGTTATCGTCGGGTTGCGAAAAAAAATCACCAAGCTGGCTCGCTCACAGGCACCGGTGTTCATCAGTGGCGAATCCGGCAGCGGCAAAGAATTGGTAGCACGCGCCATTCATCATCAGGGCGCGCGGGCTGATCAACCCTTTATCGCTGTAAACTGTGGGGCCATTCCTGCCGATTTAATGGAAAGCGAATTTTTTGGCCACCGCAAAGGCAGTTTTACCGGCGCGCAAAAAGATAAAAAAGGCTTATTTCAAGCCGCCCATGGCGGCACCTTATTTTTGGACGAAGTCGCTGATCTTCCCCTCGAAATGCAAGTCAAATTATTGCGTGTCATTCAAGAAAAAGCCGTGCGTGCAATTGGCGATGCCACAGAAACCAAAATAGATGTGCGTATATTAAGTGCCAGCCATAAAGATCTGAACAAAGCCATTGCACGAGATGAATTCCGCTCGGACCTTTATTATCGCATCAATGTTATCGAATTATTTGTACCGCCCCTGCGCGAGCGTGGCGACGATATTATTTTGTTATCGAATTATTTTCTCAGTACGTTTGCCAAAGAATATCAGGACGAACAAGCGCAACTGTCGGCAAGCGCCCAACAGGCACTGAAGCAACACGACTTTCCCGGTAATGTGAGAGAACTACGCAACATTTTAGAGCGCGCCTATACCTTGTGCGACGGTACCACCATTGAGCCAAGCGATTTGCAACTGTCGCACAGCCAAACGCCTGCTGAGCCAACCTCTAACAGAACATCGACCACCGACAAGGCAACGGCCAACGCATCCATCAACTCATTTCGTGACGAGTACGACGAGTCGGTTCCCCTCGATGAGTACCTGGAAGATATTGAAAAAGAAATCCTGATGACCAGCCTGGACAAGCACCGTTGGAATCGCACCAATACGGCTAAAGCCTTGGGCATAACTTTTCGATCGCTGCGTTATCGATTAAAAAAACTGGGATTGGACAACGAAGAAAACCAATAGATAAAACTCAGTCTTAATTAATACTTTTGGGTAAAGAACTCATACTAATTTTAAGATCGACATTAAAAATGATTAATACAGTAGAGAAATTTTGACAGGTAAAGCGAATTTTAACGAATAAATGACAAGCGGCTGTGCACTAACTGCAAAAATCGCACAGGAGCTCCGTCCGTCATGATTGCCACTTTTGCAAGATCTCGCCACGACTTTCATTCCAAGTTTCAATCGAAATTCAAAGTCCAATTACAACCAGCCCTACGTTTTAAGCGCTACTCCGGATTTCAGCTCATTGAATTGTTAGCGGTATTAGCCATAACTGCCATCCTAACGGTGGTTGCTGTGCCGAGCTTCCAAAATTTGCACCAGCGCCATAAAGCCACGGCCACAATTAACCAATTACTCGGCCACTTACAACACGCTCGCACACACGCGCTAGCTACGGAACAATACATCAGCGTGTGCGCCTACAGCGGTATTGCTACCTGTGGTGAAGATTGGAGTCGTGGCTTGTATATTTTTCTCGACCCAGAGGTAAATGGAGAAATTGAACAGCCCGAACAAATTATTCGGCAATACGCGCGAGCCACAGACGCCGCCACCATAGCGTTTAATGCCGCACTCAGCGCCAAATACATTAGTTACACCCCTCAGGGGACCAGCGCTCGTAAAAACAGTGGCGGCAATATTGTTTATTGCTCCGAGGCAGGCGAAACAAAACATTCAAAAGTTATTATTTTTTATCGCACCGGCAGAGCTTATTTGGGACCGGATAAAAACGACAACGGTATACCGGAAAACGGCAGTGGAGACGACATTAATTGTTGATAATTGGGTAGAATTTTTCAATAAATCATAGCTGCAAAAGATCAGACCCAAAAGACAAAAAGCCATGCTTGCGCATGGCTTTTTGTTGGGTTGTATCGAAATTTAACTTATTCGCTAAATAATTCACCCCAGGCTACTCGACCCAAGCCACTGGCAGCATCGGGGCACAGCCATCGATAACCCACCTCCCCAGAAGATGTGGTATACGCCTGATAAACACCATTGTCTCTCGGACACGGTTGCTGATCACTGGCAGAGCCACCGCCAATCAATGAAGTACCGGGTATAATCCCGTCGTTGATGGCCAAGCTCACTTGATCCGTATCGTCAATGTCAATATCACCATCGCCATCGAAGTCATACACGGGTTGAGTGGTCACACGACCATCGACACCAATGGCATTCAGGAAGCCGATACCGCCTGCGTCACAAGAGGATTCCTCTGGTACTGCGCTGGTGAATAAAATGGTATTGAGAAGCACTGTTGGCGGCACAATAACACGCTCTCCCTCTAGCCCGAGATTTAAAAACCAACCAAAATGCCCGTCTGTACCATCAAACCAATCCACCGGTGTATCGTTCGAAACCGTCCGCACTAAACCGCCGGAAATACTGCGTTCCAATAAATTGCTATTGGTTAGTCTGCTCGTGCCACGATCCCAAACAGCGTGAAACCTTTGACGGGTTCGATCACCAAAATCATCGCGAGACAACAAACTGCCTGTGCCGAACAAGACCAAAAGGTTTACACCGTTAGCTTCTGTAGGGGTTGCTTCGTTGCGAATAACCAGTGGAGGCGTTGTTATGGGCAACGGTTCGGCATCGTCACCAGAACCTATTGCAGCGGTATACAGGGGTTGAGGATCGGAAGGCGGGGCACCGACCTCACCGGCAGAATCGTAAGCCACTCGCCAGTTGTTAGGGTTATTCCCTTCTACATTAAATACCCACAAATTGCCCTTTAAATCACCGGCGTAAATACGATCGACAATTTGATCATCATTTAAGTCAGCCAATACCGGCTGGAAGAGTCCGTTATCATCATTGATGTCATCACTATCGGAGACGTTCATGGTGGTAATTTTTCGGTAATCACCAACGCTCCAAATACCGTCAGCGCCCTCTTCAATGAACAGGATAAACAAACTGGCAATGCCTCGATCGGAATTAACACCATTGCCAACGATCACCGCAAAACTGCCGTTATTCATTAAAGCAATTTGCGGCTCACCGAAAACATGGCCCATATCCTGGTCACCGGTGCCATCTTTACCATCAAATTCCCATAAGGCAATGTCATCGGCGTTGCTTTCGTTAAAAGCCGACGGTTCAGTTACATCCAAAGCAAATAAGCCTCTACCACCATTGCCAAGGGCCCCCACAAGTACCGTGCGCCACTCGGGACTAAATCCACCATCAGGATCGATGTATACATCGGACGCGGTAAGCTCGCCATCAACGTAAAAGTCATGTTGATACGTAGGCGATGTTAAGTAAAACAACCCCACGTTTTCCTCGCTGCCATCGGCTAGGCTACTGGGGATATAAGCGAATAATTCTTCACCGCCACCATCGGCTGGGTTTAAATTGCCATTAAAGGCATGCAACATTCCGTCGTTGGCACCGACATATACCACGGACTGACGCTCTGCATTATTCGCTACATATTCTGAGTAACTGCCACCAGTACCTGGGCCACCAAACTGGACCACACCGGTTAAACCGGAATCGTAGTCGGGGTAGCTAAGCTCTGGGGCTGATACCTCTATTGGCGAGGAGTTAACGATATCGCCCAAAATTCCACGATCAGCAGGAATAATGACGGTTTCCTCTTCAGTAATGGCGAAAGTCTCGGGGATACGCTCGCGGAATTCCTCGGACTCGGCACCACGTAAATAGTTGATTACTCGATCTTCCAGATCGGTATCACCGTCGTTGCCTTGTAAATCAGCACGCATGGCTTCAGTGAAAGCCGATTTTTCACTCGCTCGAAACGGCACCCCTTCGCGCGCACTGGATAAGGTAATTATATTACGGGTGCTGTGGCCTTCTCCGCCGCCCGCTAGAACACGAGCACTCAGCGCTTGATCGGCACTCCATGAGGCGGTATCAGAAAAAATATTGTCGCTGTCGTCATCGGTAGAAAATGCAAAAGCTCTTAAATCACCCGACCAATAGGTATCGCTGTACACGAAACTGGCTTGGTAAACACCGGTGCCCGTATTGATTGCCCCGGCATTAAAAGCAACCGAACTAAAAGAACCCGAAGCTTCATTAATTTGTTCGAAGATCGAGTCAAAACTGGAAATTAATTCATCCCGATTATTGGCGGAAAAAACGGACCCACCACCATCAACGCCATTTTCAGCCGCTCGACTGATAATTAAATCAGTCGCGAGACTCGTATTAAAGCCGCCGATAAAGTACGAGGAGATATTATTTTTGTCACCCAAATCCGTGCGAAGATCAATATCCCGCATAGCCAATACCACATCATCCAAACCACCTTGATATACAGGTTCATCTTGAAGTGGATCCAGGCGGTGTTCGAAGGGTGCTTCGCGGTCGTAAGGAAGAATGCTACCACCGTCGACTTCTGTGCCGTATAAAAGATCACTAATTTGATCAATTTCAAACGGTTCGCCATCGGTTAAAGCAACTAGATAATTGCGCTGACAAGCATCGGTAATTACAGGACTTTCTTCCGTAGGCTCAGAAATTTGGACTCCGTCAATAAAGCCGTAAGTCGGCCGCGTAGCAAAAACCTCTTGACTTTCATCATCATCTGATGAAAAAACTTCTCGACTGGAGAAGGATTCACCAGGATGTAACGTTAACTCCTGACCCTCAAACCCTGAAATAAAATATCGAGCAATGTCTGAAAAAGCTTCTGCTAATGGCGTACGACCATTGGGTGATAAGCGCTGCATATTTTCAATAATTTCTGCTGCATGCTCCGGCCGAACCGTGATATCTTGAATAGGATTAAGAATTCGTGCCCCAGTACCGCCAGGATTTCCACCTCCAGTTTGAAAAGTTGCAAACCCCAGCCGTATATCTCTCAAAGTTTGAACTAGGTTAATACCTGCGCTACGGGTAATAGATATTCGAGAATCGACATTTGGCTTTCTATCAATACCATCTGACCAAATATCAGGCCCCGTAAAATCGTTATTGGCGAAATAATAATTCCAAAAATGCCCAGATTCGCCCACCGAGGTTTCGTTATCTCCATCGATATAATTTACATCGTATCGATTAGAGCCAAGTTTAAAACAACGTGCGTCGGTTTCGGTGGCATCCACGTCACCATCATTTCCCCAAACGTACGTCGCATCATCATTTACTCTAAATTGCACGACCCCGTCATCAGCTACTATCACCTGGATAGTTAAGCTGTCGCCCTCTTCTAAATCTTGCAAGGAAGAAAGGGCAAGTTCTTCAGGACAATTTTGTATTGCACCTTCATCGTAGTCGGGCGCAACCAACGTCCCCATTGAAAAGGAATTATCAAAAAGTAGCATTACATTCGGCCGCACACTAGCAGCTGTAAGCAGTGGCTGATTTGGCAATTCTACTTGAGCAACAGACAACTGCGCCGAAAAGGAAAACAGCATTAACGTTGCCAAACTAAACCTTAAACCCATTGTGTGTTGTAAGCTCATAACTTAACTAATTTAAAATAGAATTTATATTAGGAAAGAATTTATATTTCCGCGCTATAATACCCAGCCAAAAGCCGCCTTGGCACACCGTTAATTCCCTGAGCCCTCACCACGATACGAAAAAACCTTGCAGTCGGAGAAATCTGAATTTGATTAGTGCCAGTATTTAAGCCCACATCCAAATTGTCATTTTCTAACGGCACTTCCCCTAGTTCCTCAATAAAAAAGCGAGCAGAGAAATTCCCTCCAACACTCATTGATTCGATCGTGTTAGTGTGCTCCCAACTACTATCATCAATGTAGTCGGTTGGAGCGGTTCCTCGATTGTACAAACCCACCTTCGTTTCCACATCAACAAATCCGTGTTCATCAAAAAAATCGCTGCCAAGATCTTGATCAATATATTCTTCGGCGTCTCGCAACGCGGTTTCAGCCGCCTGAAAGACCAAATTGGATTCACGAATAGCTGCTGTGGATCGCTCTTGAATAACAACTTCCTGATTAGCCGACAGTACAACAACTGTAAGCACCAGCAAAATAATAAGACTAACAATCAACACAGCGCCTTTCTGCCGATTTACACCGACACTTAACACGGCTAGCTCATTGACAACTTTCATAACAACACCCTGTTTTTAATTTCTTATAAAAATATGCATTAATTATTTATCGCTAAATTACTCTCCACCGAGCGGTTACGAACATTGGTAGTCGCGGTATAGGTTCTCCGTATTGAGCTCCCGTTTACTTGCTCAGGGCTTTGAACCGTAACAGAAGTTTTAACTGAAATAATTAGAAGTGAGTCTTCTACAGAGGTTATACCAGAGGGATCAACAACATCTTCAGCCAAACCATCAGAGTTGCGATCTACGCCGAAGGTAATTTGAAAATCATCAACATTTGGAATTAGTTCGAAATTATTGTCATCTTCCCGGCGAAACAGCGCATTATTTCCGTTCGCTCCCTCAGCAACGAAATAGGTGTATACATAGGGTTTATAAAGATAGGCGGTATCTCGGGTATAAGCAGTTGAAAGGGCGTCATTTGCGTTTGAAATACCCTCGACGACGACCGTGCTATGTTGAATATTTGTGTAGTCACCTGCTGTTTTTACGAAAATATCACCACGTTGGCAGGAAGCGACCAACAATACCGTTCCGTTGGGTATTTCGCACTCTTCCGCCAAGCTCAAAGGTGAAAGCGGGTTGATTTGATCAGCTCCTAAATTTATTACTCCATCGCAAATTGGCCTAGCGCCAACCAATTGCAGCAGATCGGTATCTTCAATGATTTCCTTGCTCCCGATCATTTGTCCCGGACTTGCTGTATCACCCAATACAGCTCCCAAGTCGTAATATCGATACGTATTTGTTCCGAAATCCGGCGCTCCCGAATCCAAATTTAAACCATTGGTTAAATTGTTTTTATCAGCCAGGCACCCGCTAAAATCTGCGTTACGAATGTCTCTAGCCAAAAATTCTATAGCAATGCGACCACTATCTTGGGCCGCAGCTAAAGCTCTTTGTACTCGAGCACCTTCTCTGCTGCTATCAAAAACCTTCAACACGCCAAACAACAATAAAACACCTAAAAACATGGCTACCAATAGTTCAACTAAGGTAATTCCTCGTTGGCGTAAAGCACTGGAAAATTGAAAAACCTCCATTAAAGTTTTACCTCTAGTACAAATTCTTGGATTTGATCAACCCTAACCGTCTCTCCTTCAGAAGAAATATCTTCGCTTGCGTCGCGTTCTGAGACTAACGATCTATCAATTACGACTACCTCTGTCCACTCCACTGTAATCACGTGCATACCACGGGCAGCCTCAAATTCGACACGACCAATTCCATTCGGTAACCCGCCGTCCGTAACCTCACCTTGTATTTGTTGGTTCCACTCTATAATGTCTCTTTCTGCCACTTGACCAACCGTACAATTATTGGTGCAAAAAGTTTTTGCAGAGGTTTCTGGCTCACTTCCATCGGGATTTATTGAGTCGTAGGCTTTAAGATCTAAACCATTAGGATTGGATCGCATACGCTCCGCCATGTCATAGGCATAAATTGTTGCTAATGATCGATAGTTTGAAGCAGCAATTTGTTTGGTTCCCAATAACTGAACACTAGCCAGCCCCAAAAAACCAATAGCAGAGATAATTACAGTAACGAGAATTTCCACCATCGTTACACCGGACTCATGCAAGAAAACCGGCTTCGATCGAAAATTACCACCCAATCCTTTTGGACGTTGCATTGTTGTTTCGCTCCAAATTTTAATGATTCAAAATTTAAAAAATCTAATTCGTGATCTCACAGATAAGTACTAGGCCTTAGGTCATGCACGACCAAAAGGTCAGTTGCGTATACGATCACAACGTATTCAGAATTTTCGACAAGCAAGAGGAAAAGAAGCAATAACGTGATGCAGCGTCAAATTAATGACGCCAGGGATAAGCTACAAGAGTGGAAAAAATCTTTTTGAGAACTACTCGACAATCACATAACAATGTCGACAATAGGTATGAAATTTCAGACAAATGGGGTTGAAAAAAGGTTATTAAATGCTAGTCGCAACTAGGCGAATTCGTTATAAGATATATTTTTTTAGACATTCTTGATTTTAGTCTTTCTTAAATAGGTACCGGCTAAGCTAGATTCTCGCTTGGCCGGTAGTAATGGCTTTTCTTATTGAACCAGCAATTCTTGCCACGACATACGACCAATAGCGTCGGGGCCAGGAGGGCAAACTAAGCGATATTCAAGTTCACCACTAGAAGTCGAATAGACTTGGATTTGTCCGTTGTTCTCCGGACATTCACCGCCGCCGCCACCGCTGAAACCATCTCCGTTGCCGATGTATGCTGCGCCTGATGGCAGGCCATCCAAAACTGCCTCACCAACATAACCTAGGTCATCCGCATCGATATCACCATCATCGTCGGCGTCAAAGAATGGCACATGCGTTGTCAAGCCATTGGTGCTCACGCTGTTAACAAACCCTTGTCCACCATTAGAGCAAGACGATGTAGAGGGTAACGATGAGGCAAAGAAGAGTGCTCCACGCAAAATTGCCGGCTCAACGATTGTCCTCTCACCATCGACAGGGAAGGTCATGCGCCAACCATAACTACCGGTTGACCCATTCCACCAAGTGAGATCATCACCATCGACGGTGCGAAGTGTCACATTTTCGCCTTCGGCGTTGGTAATTGTTGTATTCATTAAAGTTCGACTGGTTAAGTCAGTTCGCGTTAATGCGGAATCGCCTCGATCCCAAACCGCGTAAAACGCCTGGGGACTATTATCGGTAAAGTCAGATATTTCTATAAATTTACCGGTTCCAAAAAAGACTAAGACATTGGGCTCATTTCCAACTCGTGGAGTATCAGGATTAAAAGTGAGTAGCGGCTGTGTAGTAATCGGCTGGGGATTTCCACTGGTATCAGTGGCTACAAGCAGAGGTTCTGGGCTTCCACCAGCCGAGTAGGCTGACTGCCAATTGTCCTCGTTGCTGTCGGTAACATCAAAAGCCCATAAATTGCCTTTTAGATCACCCGCATAAATTCGATCTGCAATAAAGTCTCCGTCTAAATCTGCAATTACCGGCGGCCCCATACCATTATCGCCCGAAACACCGGTTGACAACTCAATCCAATCACCAGCCTCCCAAGCTCCATCTACACCTTCTTCAATGAAAATAACAAATATTTTCGCCTCACCACTTCCGCTGTTATATCCGTTACCGACAATAACAGCCCACTGCCCGTTGCTCATTTTGGCAACACGAGCGTTACCATAAACATGACCCATATCTTCATCATCGTTGCCATCAAATTCCCACAAAACCAGATTAGCAATATCCGATGATGAGTCGGTAAAGTCAGTGGGATCAGTAACATCCAGAGCAAAAACACCTCTACCACCAGCTCGCAAGCCTCCGACTAGAATAGTGCGCCACGACCTTGAACCCACACCGGGATTAATAAAAACATCACTGGCGGTTAAGGCGCCATCAACATAAAACCGATGGCCATACTGCGTATCGGTTAAATAATGCAAGCCGCGCAGTGTACTGGAGTCGTCAAAAACCATACTGGGGATATACGCGAAGGCCTCATCACCGCCGGTAGCAGGGTCGCCGTAAAAGGCATGCAACATTCCATCATTGGCGCCAACGTAAACCATGGATGTTCTGTTTTCATAGTCACTGGCAAAGTCCGAATATAACGCGCCGGGCGCTCCGAATTCACTGATGGAGCCGTCCGCTAACTCAGTGCCGTAATCCGGGTATTCTACTTCTGGTTCGCCCACTTCAATGGGCGATGAATTAACAATGTCCCCCAAAATACCTGGCGTACCATCTGCCTCACGTCGATCACGAAACAAGGGGTTCGATTCGCCGCGAATATAATTCAATACGGATTGACCGAGCGTTGAATCGCCATCCCCCATTAAATCGTTACGTTGTAGTTCCGACAAAGCCGCCCAGTTTGCGGTGGTAAATGCAATGCCCTCGCCACTCGCACCGGTGGTAATAATCAAGCGACCTTCGTGTGTCGAGCCGGCCACTAAGTTGTCGAGCTTATCGGCAGCAGACCAACTGGCTACTTCTGAAAAGAATCCGGTACCGTCATCAAAAGGGAATGCACGCAAATCTCCGTTCCACAAAAATTCTGCACGCGAAAAAGTAGCTTGATACAGCGCGGTATCAGACTCAATGGCTCCGGAGTTAAATGTAACTGAACTAAGAGAAGCGGCCGTAGAGAATATTTCTTCGAAAATATCGTTAAAAGCCGTTACGAGCTGATCGCCATCATCGGCTTGATAAATAGTTCCTGCGGATGCAGAATCATCCAGACCAACTCCCACGCCATTGTTTGCAGTGTTTTGAATGACGGTATTCGGGTTTAAACCAAAACCCGCAACTAGGTAGGTGGAAATGTTGTTAACGACTTCGTCGCCGTCGATTTCATTTAGATCTGGTCTTAAATCTATTTCATTTAACATCAAAGCGACGTCATCTAAGTTAGCATTATTGCCGCTTATACTTGTATAGGTATTTGGAAAGTCTTGTTCTTCCGAATCGAGAGTAGCAGCTTTATAATTCGCTATAGCATTTTGGTAGTTGGTTCGAAAGGTCTCGGATAAATTCGCATCGTAGTGCGCTATATTTGGTGTGGAAGGTAATGTAGGCTCCAAAAGAAAATTTCCAAAACCTTCTGTTTCGACATTGTAGTCTTCTGAGCCCGGAATTTTGTTGTCCCTTGTTGGAAATCCATCGGTTAGAAGTACTACTGAATTTTGTTGGCAGTATGCCTGAATAGCCGAATCACCTACACTCGAAGGTCTATCGCTTGCAACTCGATAGGACGGCTCAAAGTAGAATACGTCTGAGGCAGAAACCACTTCTTCTGTGCCAGTTAAATTACTGGGATGCAATACCAAATTTTGATCAGTAGTACCTTCCACAAAATATCGCCCGAGCTCAAGCAAGCTCTCAGCAAGTGGTGTGAAACCACTGGCAAAAATTGCATTAATTTGCTCTACTAACAAATCTCGATGTGTCCTAGTAGCGTCTATTTCACTGTCTAAGGAATTTAACCCTACGAGCACTCTGCCGCCCTGGTCATTATCGAAACCAGCAAGACCAAAGCGGACTCCATCTAGTCCAACGACTAGCCTTTTTGCCGCATCTTGGGCGATTTCAATTCGCTCACCAATACCAAATTTTTGGTCCTCAACAAACCAAGCCTCTTCTTCTCCCTCCACGCCAAAACCAAAGCGATCACCATCCGTGCGATCATCATTGGAGAAGTAAAAATTCCAGAAATTACCGCGAAGAAGTTCAGCAAAAACATCGTTATTATTCGAAAGGTTGTCAAAATCTGCGGAATACCTTACATAATAATTACCGTCTGTGGCGAAACAACGATGCTCTAAACCAGTATTAGCATCTGTACCCGAGCTTGTTCCCCACGCGTAGCTATCGTAGCTACCACCGCTATTAGGCACATCAAAAAAAACATAGCCATCATCATTAACACGGGCAATAATTAGATCGCCACCTTCTGCTTCTTCCTCGAATCCAGTTATGGATAATCCTGACGGGCAGCTCGCGTAATCAATCGAAGGGTTATAGCTGCCGAAATTAAACCCTCCAGTCATGGATCCCGAGTCATCAATTAGTAGCATAACATTTGGCTCGATACTGGCTTCCAGTAACAGCGGAGCGTTAGGCAAATCCAAAGTATAGGCTGAGTGGCAAACAGACAGCCCCAATCCAGAGACAAGCGTATAAAAACCTAATTTTCTAAAAAAAAACGTCTTCCACTCCATGAGAGCCACACCCTTAAATATTTTTTAATTTTAAATCTCACAAGTATTCCACCATCGCCAACTAACTTACCGCGGTGGTTTATAAACCCATGAGCAAATTAGAACTGTAATAACTCAAGACATATTTTTCAGAAACACCATTTGGTCCAACAGACCTCACAATAATTCTAAACACATTAGCCACTGTTGGCTGATCAGGCTGTACGTAATCATTTTGCAAACTTATATTCTGAGCCTCATCCAAAATATTAAACTCGCCAACGTCCTCAACAATATACTGAGCTTCATATCCGTCCAGAACTGTTGTTGCAGTTCTGGACACCCCTGGAGCCCAAACACTACTGTCGGTGTAATCGTCGGGGCCATTATTTTGCGTGTATAAACCATTGACGCCGGAGTCTGAAAAGTCTTCCAAATTAACCATAGAGTCGACAAAAGCCTCTGCTTCTATCAACGCGTTTTCTGCAGTGTGGAATACCTGATTACTTTCTCTAACTGAAGAAGTGATACGCTCCTGCACAACAACGCCTTGGTTAACGGATAAAACGATGATCGTTAAAGAAACCAGCAGAATTAAACTAACGACTAACACTGCTCCTGACTGTTGTTTTTTGTTAACCAAACCCACCGCCGAAACCTCTTATAAAAAATAGAGCACAAAAAATTTCTTTCAAAATTACGTATATTTATTTTACGCGTCAGGATTAGTTTCTGAACGTACAACACGATTACGGATATTTGTGGTACTTCTGTAAGTGCGTTCGAGTGGGTCGTTATCATTAACCAACTCATCACTTTGAACGGTTAACTCCACCTGAACAGTCACCACGCCCGCCATTTCCGCTGCAGTAAAACTACTTGAAAAATTGTCCGCTACTAAGTCGCCGTCTCCATCGCGACCATAAGAAATTTGGAAGTCACCCACATTAAATATAACTTCCTGATTAACTCCGTTATCGCGGCGAAACAGCGAATTATTTCCGTTAGATCCCTGAGCCACAAAATACTGACGAACAAAGGGAGTTAATATTTGCGAGTCACTTTTGTAAACCTCTTCAAACGAAGCACTGTTATTAGACAACCCGCCTACGGTAGTCGCTGCAGCATGTTCAATCGTTGCATCCACACCTGCATTGGTTTTGACGAATATTTCTGCTGTGTTACAACTGCTAACCATCAACACTGTTCCGGCTTCGATTACACAGCTGGCATCACGCAGTTGCAGAGGATCATCTTCATCTTCGGCTCCAGAAGTTATTGCAGTAATACCACTGCAGGCAGGTTGGGCCCCGACAATAGTTAAAGTGCTAGTGCCATCGACTACAGACAAGCCATCAATACTGAGGCCTGATGCGGATTCAACTCCTGAAATACCGCCAAGCTCATAATATTGATGAACTTCGGGGTCGTAGTTGGCTCCACCAGGGTTTAGATGGTTCGTAATTCGACTTTTGTCTCGGACGCAGCCAGAAAAATCTGCCAAACGAATATCTCGAGAAATAAACTCCATGGCAATTCGGCCCCCGTCTTGAACAGACGCCATTGCTGTTTGTATTTGATTTCCCAAACGCGTACTGTTAAAAATCTGCAATGCACCAAATAAAAGCAAAACCCCTAACGCCATTGCAACCAGTAACTCCACCAAACTGAAGCCATTAGATGCGTGGGGTATTCTCGCAGTTAAATTGATTTTCATTTTTAGCAACCAAGTTAAAAGTTAATTTCCATTTATAAAATTCGAACTGCTAACTCATAAACCTGATCGGCATCAGCTCGTTCGCCATCTTCTGTAGATTGCTCGGACCAACTAACGCGAATGGTATGAATACCATCTTCAAACAATATTTCACCTTCACCTTCCGGAAGCCCGCCATTCCTGGGGTTTGCGGACAACAGTTGATGCCATTCGTAAGCGTCTCGTTGGGCTAAATTACTGGGAGTACAGGTACTTTCACAGCCAGGGGAACTAACTTCTTTACTTTTTAAACCGTTATACACATTTAAATCTACACCCACACGATTGGCCCGCATTCGTTCGGCCATGTCATTAGCATAAATAGTTGCCAACGTTCGATAATTACTGCTGGAAATATTTTTAGCGCCGAGTAATTGCACGCTGGCCAACCCTAAAAATCCCACTGCCAAGATTACAACCGCCACCAGGATTTCGACGAGAGTTGCACCTTTTTGAGAAACATTTCTATTCATTCTCTCAGCTACTAATTATCCTAGTTAACAGTCATCAGCATCAGAGATATAGACTGATCCCGAAATTAAAATATTAATATTGCGGCCTGTCTCGCCTTCACGATCATCACAAATTTTTAATACTTCGATAGCATTTGCTATTGCCCCAGATGTGCCATCGGTATCCAGAGGTTGCACAAAACCGCGACTATCAAAAACTAATGCCTCTGAGCCACCATTGGCACTTATCATTGCACCATCGCTAAATCCGCCAATTATTCGAATTTCTTCGTCATCAGTATCGACAAAGTTATTGTCATTAACCACATCAAAATACAAGCGAACGCCATTAACCCAGTCTGCTCCATCACTAGCGGCAACCACTACTCGACCACCCCTTCGTAGCGCTTCAGCTCTAGCTAGCTGCAATACTGATAAAATTTCATTTGCGTTTGCAGTCATCCTATTGCGCTTTGTGGTTTCGTTAAAACTGGGAACAGCGACCGACGCAAGAATAGCGACGATAACCATGACGACCAACAGCTCTAACATAGTTAAACCGAATTGTTTTTTCACGATAGCCCCCTCCGACTAGGATAAAAAGATTAATTAACTATTCCACCAATTGCAGCCTTACACAGATTAACGGCTCGCTTAGAATACTTAGTGGAAAAAGTTTAGTCTTTTACAGCTACAAGGAATAGAAAGTGTGAACTAGTTACAAGAATAACTGCTAGGCATTTGAAAAGTTATATACGAAGAGTGCTAACGAAAGAAAAGCAGGTCACAACATTGCATTACTACGCAAAGGCAAATATGGGGACTTATACAAATACGAATAAAGCTAGCGCACAAAGAACGCTGTGATATTTATGTTACAAAATTAAAAATAAAGAGGGACGAACACATAAACAAATAGACGGAGACGACCGTGCTGATTAACACGAATGCTCCCAACAATCCTCTCCAGAGTCTTCATAGCTACCATTATCATCTTTATCCCAAAATTTGGCTCCAGTATGAGAGATCGCCAAAGCTCCATCACCATCCATCCTTGAATCCCCTCTAGGAACGGCAACTAAACTATAAGTAGTTGAAGTCGCCTCAGCGATAAACAAATCATAAATCGGGGTGCCGCCATCAACAGGAGAGCTTGTGAAGTATACGGTTGGCGCAGTGTTTGTAGTTACATCTGTAGGTGGGTCAGATGCACCTACTTCCGCCCCGAGATAAGTACCGTTAACCGTATAGTGACGCTCCATGGCTTGGGCGAACCCAGTAAGCGCTCCCTGGGCATCTGTCCGATAGCCTTTCTCAATCTGACGAAAATAGCTCGGGACAGCCACAGCGGCCAATATTCCTACTATGGCTATCACAACCAATAACTCCATCAGCGTAAAACCGGACGCTGGCTTTCGAGATCGGACGGGCGTAGTTAGCGGCTTAATCATTTTTCTGATCCACTTCATCAAATTAGAAAGTTACTAAGTATTTAGACTTTATTTAACAATTATTAGAAAGCTAGAAACTTAACCCTGTACAGGCAAGAATTATCGCAGCTTTATCGACCGGAAGGTGTGAACTGTGCGCTAAAAGGATGAGTCTTTACAGAATTGCAAGGTTTTAGCGCAGCTCTACAGGCAGCGAGAAGTGTACATTTTCCAGTTGGCCGTCCGCCTCTTGAGGATCGCAAGCACCCATTTCTCGCAAACGATTCACAACGCCTTGCACCAGCACTTCTGGCGCCGAGGCACCGGCGGTAACGCCAACGGTTTTTTTACCACGCAGCCACTCATTCTCGAGGGCTTTGGCGTCATCCACCAAGTAAGCCTCGGCACCACAGCGTTCGGCCAGCTCGCGCAATCGATTGGAGTTGGATGAATTCACCGAGCCCACCACCAAAACGATATCGCACTCCAAGGCCAATTGCCGCACGGCATCCTGCCGGTTCTGGGTGGCGTAGCAAATATCGTCTTTTTTAGGGCCCGTTATATTGGGGAACACGTGTTTTAGCGCGTCGATAACACGGGAAGTATCATCAACAGACAAGGTGGTTTGCGTCACGTAAGCCAACTTATCGGGATTGCGCACATTGGCCGCCAGCGCCATCACGTCTTGTTCGTGCTCCACGAGGTACATATCGCCACCGGAGCCGTGATCGTATTGCCCCATAGTACCTTCCACCTCGGGATGACCGTGGTGACCAATCAGCACACATTCTTGCCCTTGGCGACTGAAGCGCAAAACTTCCATATGCACTTTGGTCACCAGTGGGCAAGTGGCATCGAATACTTTGAGGCCACGCCGTTGCGCCTCATCTTGCACGGCCTTGGAAACACCGTGGGCACTGAAAATCACCAGCGCGTCATCGGGCACCTGATCCAATTCGTCGACAAAGATGGCACCGCGCTCACGTAATGTATCGACCACAAATTTATTGTGAACCACCTCGTGGCGTACGTAGATTGGAGCACCAAACACATCCAAAGCACGGTTAACGATGTCAATGGCTCGATCGACGCCGGCACAAAAACCTCTGGGATTGGCAAGCTTGATTTCCATAGCGCTCATAATCAATGGGTGGTTACCGGTTCGACTTCGAGAATTTCCACTTCAAAATGAATATCCCGGCCAGAAAGCGGGTGATTGAAATCGATGTGCACCACCGAATCATCAAAATGGGTTACAACACCCGGCACCTCGGAATTTTGTGCGTCGGCAAAGGCCAGCATGAGCCCTTCACTCATTTCAATACTGGGGTCGAATTCCGAGCGTGGTACTTCTTGCACATTTTGCGGATTTCTCTGACCAAAACCGTTTTCGGGTTTAATCACCAGGGTTTCTTTGGCACCAGTAGTCATACCAAACAGCGCCCGCTCAAACCCCTCCAACAAATTGCCATCGCCCACCTCGAAGGTGGCGGGATTGCCATCGTAGGTGGTGTCCACCACATCGCCATTGTCGAGTTTTAGGGCAAAATGCAAGGTCACACGCGTGCCGGGACCAACGGTAAGCTCACTCATAATAATCACTGTTTATCCATAGATTCGGGCGAATTTTGTGGCAGTGTTTTTTTTCCTCTAAAGGCTTCGACGACCAACATAAACGCGCCACAACTTATTGCCATGTCAGCAACATTAAACGCAGGCCAATAGTACTCTTTATAGTGGACAACGATAAAGTCCACCACATAGCCCAGAGTAATGCGATCGTAAAGATTGCCAACCGCCCCGCCTAACACCATGGCCAGGGCGATGGGCTCCCAGATTTTGTCTTTGGGCAGGCGTGCGATCCACACAATTAAACCGATGCTCACCGCAATCGCCAAACCGCCAAGCAAGTAACGCTGCCAACCGCCCGCATCGCTTAAAAAGCTAAATGCCGCGCCGTAGTTGTGCATTAAAGTAAAGTTAAAAAAGCTGGTGAACACTTGCGGTGTGTGCATCTCCAGGCCATTACTGATCCAGTATTTGGTCAGTTGATCAATAACTATGAGCGCCACGGCCAAGCCGTACCAGTACCAAACCCTTGTGTGTAATTTAATCACTGCTTCTCCAGAATCAAGCGTAATTGCGGGTCTCGCCCGCGCCTTCAATATTGGTAATACAGCGACCACACAATTCTGGATGATCGGAGTGCTCTCCCACATCCTCTAACACGTGATAACAGCGCACACACTTGTTGCCAGCAGCTTTGCTCACAACAACCTTGAGTGAGTCGATGTCGGTTGCCACCGCATCGCTGGGAGCCTCGGCTAATGGTTTTAGCTGAGCTTTGGAGGTAATCAACACAAAGCGCAATTCGCCCACTAGAGGCTCTAATAATTCCTGCATCGAACCGTCGGCGTAGAGCGTGACGTCGGCACTTAAACTGCCGCCCACAACACCTTGATTGCGCTGCTCTTCCAAGACTTTGTTCACCGACGATTTAACCTGCGCCACTTGTCGCCAATAATCCATGTCGCCGGCTACTTTAGGCAGCTCGTACCACTCGGCCAAGAGCACGGAAGGCTCTCGCTCTGCCTGGGGCATAGCCGCCCAAATTTCCTCGGCGGTAAACGACAACACCGGCGCAATCCAGCGCACCAGCGCTTCGGTGATGTGGTACATAGCCGTTTGCGCGGAACGACGCACAAGGCTGCTAGCCTGAGTGGTGTAGGCGCGATCCTTGATGATATCCAGATAAAAACCGCCTAATTCTACACTGCAGAAGTTGTGCAATTTTTGATACAGCAGGTGCAGGTGATAGGCGTCGTAATCTTCGCGCAATTGCTCTTGCAACTCGGCGGCGCGGGCCACGGCCCAAGCATCCAGCGACAACAATTGATCTGCGGGCACACAATCTTCGGCAGGATTAAAGTCCGACAAATTACTCAGCAAAAATCGCGCTGTGTTGCGGATACGTCGATAAGAATCCGCACTGCGCTTTAGGATCTCTTTGGTGGCGCTCATTTCACCGCTAAAATCGGTGGCGCACACCCACAAACGCAGAATATCCGCACCCAAATCGTTAAGCACTTCTTGGGGCGGTACGGCGTTATCGCCGGATTTTGATAACTTTTTACCTTCGCCATCCACCAAAAAGCCGTGGGTTAGCACGGTTTTATAGGGCGGCACGGCATTGATTGCCAAGCTGGTTTTAAGCGACGACTGAAACCAACCCCGGTGTTGGTCGGAGCCTTCCAAATATAAATCGGCCGGCAATTGCAGATTGTCGCGCGCGTTAAGCACCGCAAAGTGAGAAACACCAGAATCGAACCAAACATCCAGGGTGTCCATGACTTTTTGATAGTCGCCGGCGCCTTTACCCAATAAGGTCTCTGGTTCAAGATCGAACCAGGCGTCCATTCCCTGCTCTTCCACCAACTTTGCCACTTGCTCGATCAGTTCAGGGGTTTGGGGATGCAATTCTTGGGTTTCTTTATGCACAAACAAAGCAATGGGCGCGCCCCAGGTACGCTGGCGCGAGATACACCAATCGGGGCTATTGGCCAACATGGATTCGATGCGGGCCTTGCCCCAGCCGGGCAACCACTGCACGTTGTCCACAGCGGCTAAAACCATATCTTGCAGGCCGCTTTTGGTAAGGCTGATAAACCATTGCGGCGTAGCGCGAAAAATCAGCGGCGTTTTAGTACGCCAGCAGTGCGGGTAGCTGTGCACGATTTTGTTTTGGCACAGCAAGGCGTGGTTTTCCTCAAGCGTGGCTACGACTTTTTCGTCGACTTTGTACACATGCTCGCCGGCAAACAACGGCACCTGATCGCGGTAGACGCCGTGGTCATCGATGAGGTTCATGGTTTCGATGCCGTAGCGTTTGGCCACGTTAAAGTCGTCCACACCGTGATCCGGTGCGGTATGCACGCAGCCGGTACCGGCATCGGTGGTAACGTGATCGCCCAAAATCACCGGTACCTGACGATCGTTGAACGGGTGCTGTAATTTAAGGTGCTCTAATTTGGCACCTTCGGCGGTAGCAATTACCTCGTAGGACTCTTTGCCACTGCGCGCCATAACCGCTTCGACCAGCGCCTCGGCAACAATTAATTGTTCGTCGCCGGCCTGGACTAACGCATAGATAATATCGTCGCGCACCGAAACCGCTTGGTTGGCCGGTAGCGTCCAAGGTGTGGTGGTCCAGATAACCACACTGGCACTCTCGGCCGCCTCGGTTTGGAACACTTCGGCCAGCTTGGCCGGCTCGGCTACAGCAAATTTTACGTCGATGGAGAATGACGTTTTATCTTGATACTCCACCTCGGCTTCGGCCAGTGCCGAGCCACCCACCACCGACCAATACACCGGCTTGTAACCTTTTTGCAGATGGCCATTTTCGATGATTTTACCCAGCGCCCGAATGATATCGGCCTCAAACTGTTTATCCATGGTGAGGTAGGGGTTATCCCACTCACCGAGAACGCCCAAGCGAATAAAGTCTTTTTTCTGCCCTTCTACTTGTTTGGCGGCATAGTCGCGACACTTTTGACGAAAGGTTTTGTGATCCACCTTAACGCCCGCCTTGCCGATTTTTTTCTCCACGCGATGCTCAATGGGCAAACCGTGGCAATCCCAGCCGGGCACGTAAGGGGCATCGAAGCCACTTAAAGTTTTGGACTTAACGATGATGTCTTTCAAAATTTTATTCACTGCATGGCCCAAGTGAATATCGCCGTTCGCGTAGGGAGGACCATCGTGCAGGATGAATTTTTCTCGACCCGCGCGCGCCGCACGAATTTGCTCGTACAAATTCGATGATTGCCATTGCTTAACAAAACCCGGTTCGCGCTGGGCCAAATTGGCCTTCATGGCAAAACTGGTTTTCGGTAAATTCAGTGTCGCTTTGTAATCAGTCATAGTGTTGATGCTGTTGTACCGGCGCTGTGCCGGATTTCACTCCAAAAATAAACGGTGCTCTATGGCCCATTCAAGTGTTCGAAAAATACGCTCGGCCCTGTTCGATGTCGTGCATGATTTGCGCTTTTAACGCCTCCAGCGACTCGAATCGCTGCTCTTCGCGCAGCTTGTGGCAAAACTGCACGGTTAACATCTGGCCGTAGATGTTCTCTGCAAAATCCAGCAAATGGACTTCTAAAATAACGCGGTGATTGCCTTTTATAGTGGGTTTTTTACCCACATTGGCCACACCGTATAAATCGCTTTGGCCCGGCAAACTGGCCTTAACCGTAAACACACCACTGATGGGCGATCGAAACCGATGTAGCTCGACATTGGCCGTGGGCACGTCTAGCTGCCGGCCCAATTGATTGCCGTACACCACATGGCCGGTAATGGTGTAGGGCTTGCCCAACAAGCGTTCGGCAAGCTCAAAGTCGCCCTCGGCCAAGGCCTCGCGAATGCGTGTGCTGCTAATACGCTCGCCCTGCTCGGCGTGTGTTTGGGTATCGCTAACGGTAAAGCCCAATTCTTCGCCGTATTGCTTAAGCGTTTCAAAATCGCCGGAGCGACCGTAACCAAAACGAAAGTCATCACCAACCACCAAGTGCTTAACGCCCAGCTTGGCGACCAATACTTTCTCGGTGAACGATTTGGCCGTATAGGCGCTGGTATTTTTGTTAAAGCGCAGACAAAACACGCGATCAACGCCAGCGGCGAACAGCGCCTGGACTTTCTCCCGAAAGCGCATAAGACGCGCCGGGGCTTTTTCTGGTGCTAAAAACTCCAGCGGTTGAGGCTCAAAAATCATCACGGCCGAAGGCACATTGTGCTCTTGGGCTTTGCTGATCACTTTCGCAAGCACCTGTTGATGGCCGAGATGAACGCCGTCAAACGAGCCCATAGTGAGCACACAACCTAAATGGCGGGGCTTAATGTTGTTTAGGCCGTAAACCAGCTCGTTTTGATACTCTGCCGTCATCGACGCCATTTCCACCCAAAGCGCTATTCAATTCCCAGATCCTGGGGCTCAAAAAGCGGCGATTATAACGCAAGGCTGGCACCCTGTGTGGCTTTTGCCCGATTCAGCGCCCCTAACCCGCAGGGCGCAGGTGTTGCAAACGGACACCCAAAAGCCACAGCACCATGAGATAAACCAACAAACCGGCCAAACACAGGGCCAGCAGTCCCATCACCCGCTCGAGCACTACCAACTCCTGCCAGGGCGTAAACAGTGACATCAAACCAACCAATACTGCCACCATCGCCCCGTTGGCCAATAGCTGCTGCCCCAAAAAGCGCGCCCAACCCGCCCTGGGCCGATAAATTTCCGCGCGCTTAAGTCGACTTAACAGCAGTCCGGCATTGAGAAAAGCACTGGCGGCGGTGGCCAGCGCCAAACCCATGTGGCCAAGATTCGCCCAGAAATACAACGGCGCTACAAACACCACATTCATGATCATATTGGCCACCATGGCAATCACGCCAATTTTTACCGGCGTGACCATATCCTGGCGCGCATAAAAGCCAGGAGCCAACACTTTAATCAACATAAACGCCATCAAGCCCAAGGCATAGGCACGCAGACTGTAGCTGGCCATCTCAATATCGAATGGTGTGGTTTTGCCGTATTGAAAAAGCGTGGTAAGAATGGGCGTGGCCAAAACCATGAGCGCCACTGCGGCGGGAGCCGCGATAAAAATAATGACACGCAAGGCCCAATCGAGCGTGTTGCTAAAATGCTCGGGCGATTGTTCCGCGTGCAAGCGCGATAGCCGAGGCAAAATAACCGTACCAACGGCAACGGCAAAAACGCCCAAAGGCAGCTCCGATAAGCGATCGGAATAATACAGCCAGGAGACACTGCCCGTTGGCAAGAGCGACGCCAACACGGTATCGAGCAGTAAGTTAATTTGGCTCACCGATACACCAAAAATGGCCGGCACCATCAATTTTAAAACTCGGCTAACCCCCGGGTGATGCCGGTCCACTTTAGGAATGGGCATCAAGCGCAATCGAACCAAAAACGGCAACTGAAAAACACACTGCACAACACCGGCAATTAATACGCCCCAGGCCAACACATAAGCGGGCTGCTCAGCACTGGGCGCAACGGCCACGGCTGCGGTAATTAAGCTGATGTTAAGCCAAATCGGCGTGATTGCCGGTACAGCGAAGCGGTCGTAACTGTTTAAAATACCACCGGCAAAACCCGTCATGGAAATCAAAAACAAATAGGGAAAGGTAACGCGCAGCAGATCGCTAACCAGATCGAACTTAAACTCGTCGTCGAGATAACCCGGCGCAAACAGCGTGGCCACCACCGGTGAGAACACCACCGCTAACACAGTAAAGCCAATTAAGCTCAAGCCCAACATGCCAGCAATGTGATCCACGAGGTTCTTTACGGCCGAGTGATCCTTACTCGCCCGATATTCGCTTAAAACGGGCACAAACGCCTGAGAAAAAGCGCCCTCTGCAAATAAGCGACGAAAAAAATTAGGGATTTTAAAAGCGATGTAGAACGCATCGGCACCGGCTTCTGCCCCCAAGTAGCGAGCAAAACACATATCGCGAACCAAGCCCAAAATGCGCGAAAGAAATGTCATCACGCTGACCATTGAGCTGGAACGCAACAATCCTTTGGGTTTTTTATTCTCCGCCACCGCCTGGCCCTCACTCGCCCCCAATATTACTCACAAGCCCGCGCCTTGAGCCTCAAAATACGCGCGGAAAGTAACCTGTTCTGATGCATTTCACAACTTATTAACCCGGCAATGATAATCGCCGGGTTAAAGACTGGCGTAACAAAAATTTCGGTTGACGATGGACCCCGCAACCACTACTGTACACACATACAGTTAACGGAGGATTGACCCATGGCAGTAATTGCAGTTTGGAAATGCGATAGAGACGGCGCTATGTTCGAAAACAAAAAAGACGCAGAAGAACACGATAACATGTTGGAGCTTGCAGCCAACATAACCCACTTGTTGGAACAGGAAATTCCTGATCTAAACGATCAACAGGGCGAAACCATTGGCTTGATTCTCGCCAAACATCGAGAAATTTTGGCAAAAGCCTGCAAAGGCAAGCCCAGCGTTTTGCTCGATGAAATTAGCAATACCTCTTCTAGCGAGAGCCCACAGCCCTCTGCGAGCGAAGCTAAAAAGCCAGAGGCCAACACCACTAAAGACGATGATGACACCGTGAGTGATTTGACTAAGGCGGCCAATCAATAGCTTTTTGCAATCTCTGAGTTAATCAGAGTTTCCTTTAATGATCGCCAATACTCAGAGACTGCTGAGCTGCTGCTAATCTTTACGTCGGCCTCGGTGTAAAGGCAGCTCGCAGTCACATACCTTTTCGACAAACGGACTTGTCATCGCCACCTCTGCCTCGGGTGGCTGCGCTTCGATGACTCAGGAAGAATCAATCGGAGCGCGTCCAAAACCCGTTTAGAGGTAAACTTTCCAACGCCTCAATCACCTTCTTTCTTGTGTAACTTTCACCCTCTGTGTGTAACTTTGAATCCACATCGCCCCGGCATAGAGCTATTTTGTAAATTTAGCGTAAATATCATCAGAAAAGCGCATAATAAACATCGCTAATATGGCATCTTGTTTTCTTTTGTACTTTAATCATTGCCATGAACTACCAGCCAGATATCAACCACTGTCGGCAAACTGCAATCGCAAGGCGAGCTAAATGAGCACGTACCGAGTCGTATTCTGGGGGGAAACACTGCCTGGGAAGAAAAAAGAAGCGGTGATGCTGGCCTTTGCCGACAAATTTGGTATTCGCAGCGGCAACCACCTGCGCACGCTGTTTTCTGGCAAACCCAATATCCTCAAGCGCGGACTCGATAAAACCTACGCTAAACGGCTTGTAATGGCCATAGAAGCCATCGGCGGTATTAGCCGAATGGAAGAGGAAACCCCCTATAACGCGCCTCGCTACGACCAAATTGACCCTCAAGACGTTCAAATTGCTGGCGACCCAGTACCCAGCACGTACCCTCAGGGTTTGGCAAAAAAACTGGCCGCGGCACAAAATCTTCCCACCAAAAAAATATCACCTCACATCGCAGCGGCTCGCCGACATCACTCGCCGTTCGCTTAAATTTATTACCGCCATATTGCCCAGAGAATTCCTTCCCAAACCCTTGACTTGCCACTTAAAACGCGGATAATGCCGGGTCCTTAATCTACAGCAGCCCATTTTCAAGGAGCAATACGGTGGCAAATACACCTCAAGCGAAAAAGCGTGCCCGTCAGAATGATAAAGCGCGCAAACACAATGCCGGCCTGCGCTCAATGGTGCGAACTTACATCAAAAAAGTGAATGCAGCCATTGCCGCCGGTGACGTAGAAGCAGCCAAAACCGCTTTCGCAGCGGCCGAGCCTGTAATTGATCGCATTGCCGACAAAGGCATCATTCACAAGAATAAAGCCGCTCGTCACAAGAGCCGGTTAAATGCACAAGTGAAGGCGCTGTCAGCCTAATCTAGCCACTCACTCAGCTGCATACAAAAACCGCGTCTAAACGCGGTTTTTTTTCGCCTGTCGATACCCCAAAACATCCCCCCAAACTCTTCCTTACCAAATTGCCTACATCTAAGGTTCGCAGTTTCGGTTAATTAAACCTCTGACACAATTCGCCATTTTTCATCGCCAAACTGCCCCTAGCTCGCCCGAGCTCTGCCTCAGCCCCTTGGTTTAATAACACTCGTAGACAGAACACAACCACTTACCCAAAACTACGAGGAACAATCATGAAAAAGTTACTAGCCACTAGCGTAATTTGCCTAACCACTGCAATGACAGCCCAACACAGTGCAGCCGAACACACAGAATTAAAACAAGGCGCTGTCTTCAGTAGCGCAGCAGTTTTAGGCGGCATTGCGGGCGGCCCGGTAGGCTTTATCGCCGGAGCATTAGCCGGTGCCTTTATCGGCGAAGAAATTAAAGCGGCCGATGAATCGAAAACAGAACTGGAGAGACAAGAACAAATCGTTGCAGAACTTGAAGAGGAAATTACAGTGAACCAAGCATTGTTGTTGGAGCAAAAAGAAAGTCATCAGTCGTTGGCGACATTAATCCAAAATTTACCAAGCCAAGTGTACTTTGCAACCAATTCAGATCAACTCACTCCAGAAGGCGAAGCGATTATTGAAGTGCTGGCCGACCTAATAGAACGCGACCCCACCATGCTTGTTGAAGTTGTTGGTCATACAGATCCACGCGGTACTGATGAATACAACAATGTATTGTCGCAGTATCGTGCAGAAGCAGTAAGAGAAAAATTATTGGCCGCTGGAGTCGACGAACAGCGCATTACCACTCGCGGCGAAGGCAGCAACAAATCCACCGCCCTAAAAGGCGACAAAGAAAGCTACGCGCTAGAACGCCGGGTCGACATAGAATTAATTAACCCGCGTGGATTTGCCTATCAAAACAGCTTTTAAGCTAACACCTATTAATAAAAAGTTTTGTTCCTAGCCATGCTTGCCCGGTTTACGCCGGGCTTTTTTATATTTTTAAAACAAACACAACATTAAAAGCATGAATCATGCAACTTGCCAATTGTTACTCTCCAGACGAGAGCAGTTTGCTCTACCAACTGCCTCAGAGTTGTGCGGCAGTAGGCTCAAAAGGTTCTACACCGTTCGGCGCATACGGGCCGAATAATAAGCCATTATTCTTGTTGTTGATTAAATTACTGTTGGCTGTTTTAGATAGTTGCGGTGTGTAATCGACAACGCTACCGGCTATTTGTGTAATAACTGCACCAATTAGCGCCCCGGCTAATCCACCACCACCGTCACTGGATTCTTGGACGGCGTATGCCGTACCACTCCACAACTTTTCACCTGAGCGAGCATCAACCAGCCTTACGGTTGCTTTTACTTCTGCTTTAGAACTCAATACTTGATATGACTGCCCCCAGCTTTGTATCGTGACATAAAGCACCGAGTCTGCTCCAAACTGCTCACGCAATTTATCCAAAGGCACAGCGTGCATGTCTTCCGGTGTGGGTAGGCCATTTTCTTTCATATAAGTATCAACAACAGCCACTGGAAAAACGTAGTAACCTTTTTCTGCCAATGGTTGTGAAATAGTCGATAGGAAAGTGTAAGGAGCATTAACCTCTACGGAATTATTAGCTGGCGGTAGCACTAATATTGATCGGGGCTTATGTTCTATCAATTGCGTGTAATCGTAAGGAGCCGTAGTTTCACAGGCTGAAATAAGCAAAACACAGACTAACACCACCGTGATTTTTATATATTCAATCATTCTTTTGCCTCTGTTTCTGCTTTTGCCTGAGCTTGACTAATATTTGCAGTAATTTTATTCACAAATAGTTCCGACTCTTTAAAACGCTGCTTTTCTGTTTCGAAAGCTGCGCTGGACTGCGATAAATTACCTGCCAAAATGTATAAATACCCCAAGTGTGCATAAAATCCTGGTGGTAAAGGTTTACCCGCAGCGTCCGCTTTTTGAATATCTTCTTCCAACAAACTTATTTGTGTTGGGGTATCCATCTCGCCCGGTTTGTTGTAAGAGCTATAAATTAAATCCTCATAATTGCCCCAAAAATACTGCGTTGTCGGTTTTCCCGCACAACCAAACAAACATGCAATTGTTAAGATAACTAAATATTTCAATGGTTTGACTCCGCTTGCCATTCGCCTGAATCCAAATCTTTTACAAGACTATTAACCGCTTCTGTTATCGCCAGATTTAATACTTTACCGTTAAGCGTTGAGTCATAACTGGCCGTACTACCGAAACCGACGACTTCCCTATTGCTCAGCTCATACTCGCCAGCACCTTGAGTTGTGTAAACAATTGAAGAGGATTCCACATCGACGATTTGAATTTGAACTTTCGCGTACGCAATTTGTTTACGCCCCTTTCCTAAAATACCGAAAAACTGCTGGTCGCCGATATTTTTACGACCGTACTCTGTTACATCACCGGTAATGGCGTAGCGGGCACCGGTTAGCTTTTGTTTAGCACCACTCAATTCAGCTTCTTTACTAATTTGTTGCAAATTGTCTCTGTCCAATACATTAAATCGGTTGGACTGTTGCAAGTGTGTTTCCAAAATCGTTTTTGATTGATTGCCGAGGTAGTCTATTCCAGATGAAAATACACCCTGCAAATAGTTTGATCGGTTGTGAAATTGGCTCACAACCAAATTAACCTTTTCGCCTGCGGGCACGGAGTCATGAGACTCTACGGTTTGAGGGGTTAGAGTTCGGCTTGTCTCTACAGCAGTACAAGCTGCAAGAAACACAAGAACGTTAGGAATAATTAATAACGTTAGTAATCGGCTAGTTTTCATCGGAATTCCATCTTTTTAAATGTTGAATCGCTAAGGTATTTTCGAGGTTTTTAGAAACTAGCTAGAGTAACTTCTTCTAAGCACCTAAACCACAGCTTTTTAATGCCTGTTAGTTATTAAAAATTTCCCTTTCAATGACCATTAAAAGTACTCATACACTCTAAAACGATATTAAGCTGTCATGGTTAACAGAAGAATCTGTAGGGTTGAATTTTTAATTAGAAAATTGACGATGCCCTACGACCGCCATGGATAGCGCGAATGCAAGCCCCACCATCCATAAAAACCCCCGGACCATCACTGATCTGGGGTTTTAAATAGAAGCTTGACGATGACCTACTCTCACATGGGGATAAAACGGCAGGAAAGCCGTTTTACATCGCGGAGCGACCCGCAGGGAGAGGCACAGGGAGGTGCCGAGTGCACCCCACACGATAAAAAGCGGGGCTTCCCTCCATAAAAAAACCCCAGACCATCATTGATCTAGGGTTTTAAATAGAAGCTTGACGATGACCTACTCTCACATGGGGAAGCCCCACAC
>CAYFFE010000042.1:0-28275 GCA_964342265.1 uncultured Cellvibrionaceae bacterium
TTCGTAAACACCGGGCTTTTGTGTAGTTTGGCCACCAAAGAATACGGCGTAATCAGTATTTTTATAGTGAGACAGCGGCATAAAGCCCAAGCTACTTAATTCTGCCTCGCGGCGATCGGTAATCGCGATCTCAGTGGGGCAGGTCATGTCGATGTCGCCATCATCGGTCGTGGTGAGGTGCACCGGCAAGTTATCAACTTTACCGCCCCCTTCCGCACCGCGAATGGCTGTGCACCAACCGTACTCCGAAAACGCGTGAGTGAGTTTGGTGGCGAGTATGTACGCGGCGTTAGACCAGCAGTAATCGTCACTGGAGGGTTTTTTGGACTCATCGACTTCTTCGTATTTGAAGGCTTCAATGGGTTTTGTCGCTTCTCCGAAAGGTAGACGAGAAAGCACTCGTGGCATTGCTAAGCTAACGAAACGAGAGTCTTCTGAGTCGCGGAAGGATCGCCACTTGGTGTACTCGGCCGAGTCGAAGATCTTACTTAAATCGCGCGGTTTCGATAATTCATCCCAGGATTCAAAACCGAACAACCCGGCATCGGCGGCGCTTAGGAACGGACAAAAAGCGGCCGCGGCTACATTAGACATATTGCGTAAAAATTCGATATCGTCTGGGTGATTGCTGAATGTATAATCACCCACTAATGCGCCGTAGGGCTCGCCACCCGGTGTACCAAATTCATTTTCGTAGAGCTTTTTAAAGGTTTGGCTCTGATCGAATTCCACCGCTTTAGAAAGATCTTTTGAAACATCCTTTTTAGTCGCGTTAAGCACCTTCAGTTTTAGCGTGCTATTGGTATCAGAGTTATTTACTAGGTAGTAAAGTCCGCGCCAACTGCCTTCCAGCTCCTGAAATTTATCGTCATGCATTACTTCGCGCAGTTGTGCGCTAATGGCGCTGTCGATTACATCGATGGCTTTGTTAAACGTGACCATCAGGTTTTTATCCCAAGTCACCACGCCTTGCATAACCTGTTCGGTAAGGTTTTTCAGCAGTTGTTGGGCTTCTTCGGCATCGGTTTGCTTGGTGGCCTGGATGGCTTGATCCAATAAGCTAACGGATTCGACGGCTTCGGATGATTGAGTTTGTTCAATTGTGGAATCAGTCATTGTTTTCACCTGCTGTTTCGGTACCCAATGCAGAAGCCAAGTCGTTTAAATCGGCTTCGTTGTTCAGGACTTTTTCGATGATTTCTTCAAGTTCTTCTGAGCGGTCGGCTTTGGTGGAGAGGTCTCGAAGCTTATTTCGAGCATCGAGTAATTTTTTCAATGGCTCGATTTGATTAACGATGGACTCTGGCTCAAAGTCGGACATTTTCTCGAACTTAAGATCCACTGCGAGCTGTTCATCGCCGTCGCTTAAAGTGTTATCGACCTTAAGATTTAGGCCAGGAGACATACTTTTAAGAACTTCGTTAAAATTTTCTTTATCAATTTGCACAAAACGTCGATCTTTTAAAGGCTTGAGCGGAGCCGTAGGGTCTCCGGAAAAGTCGCCCATTACACCAACAACAAATGGTAATTCCTTTTGTTGAACAGAACCTTCCGTCTCCACATCGTAACTTATATGGACACGAGGCTTTCTTACACGATTTAATTTTTTATGGATGCTTTCCATATAAGTCACCTCTGTGAGTTAAGCGTTAAAGTTTGCGTTGTTTACTCTTGACTAATTCCAGATAAATGCTTGAATTTTGATCGAGCACTTTCGTCGGGAATTAATTCGTTTATCAAATCAACCAATGGCAACGAGCTCCAGCGTATCACCTGCTCAATCGAATAAGAGATGGGCGAGTGGGGCTCAGTTTTTTTAAAGAAATTTGCGATAACGTGCAATTGCTTGATCGCATCGTCTCTGGAATTTATCGACTTCGAAATTTTGTTTTCTTGCTTGGGCGTGGTTTGATCCTGTGGCGATTGTTCGGGTTCTTCTTGTTCTTCTGTGCTCGCTTGAGTAAATTTATCCCCAATTAAATACACGAGATTTTGTTTACATTCTTCGAGTGTGGATTTAATTTTTGCAGTAGGTTGTGGATCGGACTCAGCATAAGCATCCAGCACCGCTTGGTATTGCGCGTAAGAGTCAATAGCCATGCTTAAGTCGCTAACCAGCTTTTCAAAAAACACGCTGGAAGTTTCACTAACGACTCTATCCATTTCTTCTTTAGCGACTCCGCCTTGTCGCAGACGTGCTTCGCGCCGGTCTTCGTCGTTAATTCGGGCAATTTCAAAAGCTTGTTCGCATTGCCAAGTGGCCAGAGGTCCTGGAGGCTCGCCTTGTGTGATGGCAATGGATTTTATTGGTCCGACTAACGTACCTTCGGCTCCAAAACCGTTTAATCCACTCAATGAAGCGAGTTGAGAGGCGATGCCGTCTTCATCGATAACGGGATACAAGTTACTACCGAACTGGGCAATAAGCTCTCTCGCAAGACTAAAACCTGTGGCTATACCGGCAAAGCCGTGTAATCGTGTTAGTGCTTCGATATACCAGGCAACGATTTCCAGATCTTTGCTTTGTTCGGCCAGTAAAATTGGGGCTTGTTCTGCTATTATTGCCCAGTCGGGTAAACTAAAATAATTTATTTCACCAACCGCAAGGTTTGATCGTTCGTTATTGCGAGCTACCGCACGAGCGTCTCGAATTGTTTGATAAAGAGATGTTGGAGAAATATCCTCGCGGGTATCTGTACCCGTTGGTTTATCCTCGGATATAGGGGCTAGTAGTGTTTCCCAGATATCTTGTTCTATAACAGTATTCATGGCATTAAACCGATTAATTGATGCTAATGCTGGATTGAAGTAATTCGTATTGTTCAATGAGTGGATCATCGCGCTCGGTGGCACGATTTTGATCCCGACTCTCGATAAATTTTTCGTAAGTGCTAACCAGTTGTTGGGTAACCGGGTGAACAAACTCTGTGTGGTATCTGGCTCTGTACTCTGATAACAGTTGATCAAATTCTTGATGTAACCTATTAAGCTCGTCTAACGTGGCTACGGTTTGTAATTGTTGTTGCAATTCGGTAACGCGATTGTCAGCCCAGAGACTGGCAGCATCGTTGGGGTAGGCCGATTTATCCTCGCGATGATGAATTAACGCTTTCGCTGCGGTCATAAAATCTGTTTTAAAATGATTGAGAACAACAGTTGAGGCTGGTACATCCTCTAAAAGTTCGAGAAAACTGTGTAGCTCATAAAACGCTAAGTAATCGCCACGCTTAATTGCGTCGGTCATTTTAGTGGCTACAGACTCAACATATTTTACGTCTGACTGCTTTGAACGCGATGTACCCAAAGAATTGAGGCTGCTCGAAACTCGATTAATATTATTGGCGGTTTCTATATCAAAGACATTCGTGTGCCAGAGTCGATCGTATTCGTAGGCAAGAAAATTAATGTATTGATCCAGCTCATGATTAATCGTGTTGATGTTGTTGTGTATTTGTATCGAATCTGGAAAGTGCGTCAAAACATGTTGGTTTAACGTTAACAGTTCGCTAAATGGCGGAACCTGGTAAGAGGATGTATCGACTGCCAATTCGGTTCGAGTATGTTCAGACAGCGACTCTATTAGTGTTGGTCTAAGTAGTCCTAACACTAACCGATCTTTTATCGGCGTATCAATTGTAAAATGTGACGCATCGTTTACAGGTAACTCAGAGAGTATTTTTAATTGCTGTTGTAACGGTAACTCAGCAATGTTTTCGAATCTTTGCTCGTAGGTTTCGACAGGACTTTTCGTAACAATACTTTGCTGCTGGTCTTGCATGGTATAAAAGTAATCAAACGCTTGAAGAGTCATAATGGGAATTAGGGTTATCAACAGCAAAAAGTGATAACCGTATCGAGCCCATTTAAAACGCTGCCAAAATTTGGAAACAGAGCCAAATCTTAACGACCCGCTATCACTCATCGCGAGTTTTAGTAGGTACCACTGAAAGTAATTAATTGCTTTGGGTTTTTTGACCGGCTTGGTGGTGCCCGAGTTATCGACTTCAGCGGATAGATCGCCTGTAATTGTTGCCCCAGGAGTTTTGTTGTTTTTGCTGGAGTGATTACTCGGTAGCGGTGCTGAAAACGATTCGCCACTCAATACTTCGTAAGTAACTCGTGCCAATGAGTAAAGGTCATCACCAATACTCGGGGCATCGTCATTTATTAGTCGTGGGCTCGCGTAAGCCGCCGTGTAGGCATGAAAGCTGTTAGTATCTGCGGGGTTACTTTTGTCTTTTTTAGAGCCATTTAGTGACCTGGAGGTAGCAAAGTCAATTATTTTAACGACTCCGTTTTGGGTAATTAAAATATTGCTAGGCTTAATATCAGAATGAATAACACTGGACTTGTGGGCATAGCCTATGGCTAAAATCACTTGGTCGAGAATTGCCACTACCCGATTGTAGGGGATTTTCTTGGCTGGTAATCGATTTCTCAAAGATGCCAGAGATTCGCCCTCAACCAACTCCATAGTAACGAATACAGTGTCGCCGTCTTTGTGGTAATCGTAAACTTTGGCAATGTTGGGGTGAGACAAATGCCTAGTAATTAACGCTTCGTTGAGCAACAGCTCAGTTTTGTCGCCGTGACTAAACTGCTCGGGTAAAGTTACTACTTTAATTGCGATATCACTTTCGGATAGGTTGCCACCCAGTACCGCCAATAAGTCTCGTGCGCGGAATACGCGACTGGTTCCGCCTTGACCTATTTCTCGCATCAACATAAAACGTTCTAATAATGTTTGTCCGGAAGATACGATAGAGCTTTTGTTATTTTGATTTGAATTTTTAGTCTGAGCTGATGGCGATGCTTGGTTTTCTTTGGTGTTATTCTCACCGCTGGCTACAGTTCGGGAGTTTTCCAATAGTTTTTTCTTTGCCCCCATGTGTCCTCCAGTCCTTGGTGATTGATTTCTAAGTTATACGTCTGGCTTAAAATTTTATGAATACGTTGTTTTTCTAATATGTATTTTCTTTATCGGTTGAATTTTCGGTGGCCGTTTTTTAAAAATTGTTAATAAGTTAAGTTTGTGTTGGTGCCCCAGTGTGAAAAATATAAAAATTAATACTTTTCTAATACTTTTCTAATACTTTTTCATTAATCTGGTTTTTCTTTATCGAATAACAAATGCTCAGCGAGTTGAGTGCAGGGAGTTTACTCAAATTCTCAGAGGTGAATAGTTTTTTTGTAATTCCTTTTAAAATATTTGAAGTTGGTCTCATTGATGAATAATTCCATCTTGGAAGATATAAATAGAGCGTGCTATTTTTCAGCTCGAAATTTTATCCGTTCAAATGAAAGACATTTGGGTTTCTATCGGTAATAAATATTGCCATTTTATATAGCCAATAGTAACGATGGTTTTGTTGGGTGGTGAGGAAGATAGGCCGGTTAATAATATTTAGTTCTTGATATTGCGTCGTCGACAGGCAATGTTTGCATATAAAGGTCAAGGAGTGTCATGCAAATTAATCTTGAGGTTATCAATTCTCCTGCTGGGGAATCCGAGTTCTCCAATCGTATTACGATCTCTGATAACGCAACAATTGGTAGAGATGAAAACTGTAATTTGTGTCTGCCATGTTCCAGTAAAACTGTATCCAGACTCCATGGGCATATAGCAAAAGAGAATAACGAGTTTGTGCTATTCGATTCCAGTGCCAATGGTATTTATGTGAATCACTCTTCCTCGCCGTTGGGGGCGGAAAATAAATACCATTTAAACTCCGGCGATTTACTCGAAATCGGCGGCTATACAGTCAAAGTTTCTATGGTTGGAGATAAGGCTGAGCAAAGCGCAATTGAGCCGAGTTATGAGGCTGTCAATAGCTCGAAATTACCGGGCATAGAAAGTGATTATTTATCCGATGAAATTGAGGAGAACAAACTAGAGCCAGAGTCTATAGCCAGAATTCCGTTAGAGAGCAGTGTCGTACAAGAGGCGAAGTCGCAAGAAAAAAGGGATCGTCATACGGGATACAATAAGATTAATAACGACTTGGGTGAGATTAAGGATCAATTTTCACCACCTAGTTCTCTAATTCCGGAAGATTGGGATTTAGACCCAGAACCTTTCTACGAGAAACCCCAACAGGCTAACAGTAAAGCTTCGGTGGTTAAGTTTTCAAATAAAAATACAAAAATAATAGAGAGCTTTTTAGAAGGGTTAGGAGGTGAGAGCTCTGTACACAGTGAGCAAGTTTCCCCCGAAGCCATGCGTGCCTTGGGAAAGGTTGTAAGAATTTTGTTAGAGAATTTTGTCGATAGCAAGAAACAAGTTCAAAACGCCAAGAGTCGATTGAGTTTCGATAAAATAAGCCTAGAGCGACAAAAAGAATCAGAACCACTAGGTGATGTGCTATCTGCCGACTTGCTAATTGAAGCTATTTTAGATGTGCGTAACGCTAACCATGCAACGATAACTGATGCGCTACAATTAAGCTCCGAATATGGATTAGAGGATCTGGAAGACATTCTAAATGGCAGTCAAATTTTTATGGATAATTTCTATAAAGCGTTCGACCCAGAAAATATTGCAAAAAGTTTGGCCAAAGCTCAGCAGGAAAAAGAATCCGAAGGTGACAAGCGGTTTGCACGATTCAACGACGGCTTTTCCAGTGCTTCCCGCCATTGGGCATTTTTTCAGCGAAATTGGGCGAAATTATTTTCACGCACAAGCGTAGCAATTCAGAAAGAGTTTGAGTCAAAATTTCTATTGACTCACGTGAAACGTATGGGATCAAAAGATGAAGCTAAGTAGGTTTTTGTGTGGTGCATTAATAACCTGGGTGTTCGTAATTTCTGGCTGTACCGTGGCCAACCTTGCGGTAACACCTTATGTGAAAATTACACTAGAAGGTGGTAATCGGCTCAATCCAGATATTAATGATCGACCCTCTCCCGTTCACGTAAAGGTGCTTCATTTAAGTTCTAGGGCCACATTTGATAATTTGGATTTTGAACAATTGTATTTTAATTCCGGTTCTTTGCTCAGTGGTGAACTTTTACTAGAGAAAAATTATACGTTACAACCTCAAGAGGTTATTTCGGAAAAGCTACTAATAGATCGTGGTACCCAGTTTATTGCCATCGTCGCTGCCTTTAGAGACATCGATAATGCGAGCTGGCGTTATATTACTCCGGTTTCAGATAAATCCTATTACTCTCAAGAATACCAACTTAGCGAAACTGCGATCGTACCGTTATCGGTTAATAATCGAAAATACGCCAACAAACGCAAAGTTAAAGACGCAGAGCAAGCGGCGAAAGACGCGCAGGGTGTGCATAATAAATATGAGGCTGTCTCAGCAAACTAGCGTTTTAGTGAGTTAAGTTACCGAAGTCTAATTCGGATCTACTTTTTGTGTAAACCTTCAATTCTATTCCATAGGACACGGACAGTGAAATCCACGAAAATTGCATGGATGGAAAGCCAATACCTTTTTCCACACCATTTTCAACAACAAGAACGTTACTTTGAGTCATTAATTGAAAACCGCGTAAAGGCCGTGACGCCGAATGCTTGGGGAATAACTACGCTCGAAATTAACGATGCATTATTAGTTGATGGTCGAATTGCCCTTACAAAAGGTGGTGGAGTGATGCCCGATGGGTGTCCTTTTGATATGCCAGCGAATGCTGATTTGCCCATCCCTCTTAAAGTTGATAGTAAGATAAAAAACGAGCTTGTTTTTTTGGCGCTTCCTATTTACCAAGTAGGCGCTAGGCAGATTAGCAATAAAGAGGCGAGTGAGGGTGTCTCTCGCTACGTGATCGAGGAGTTGGAAGTTTTCGACTATTGTTCCGATACTGCGAATCAAGAAATTATAGAAACGGCGAGGTTGCAATTTCGTTTGGTTTTGGAGTCCGACAACTTGGGTAATTTTGTTCTTTTACCTATTTGTCGTATCGCAGAAGTCACGCAAGAAGGCGCAGTATTGTTGGATAAAACCTTTATCCCACCTTGTTTGTCGGTGAAATCAAATGAGCGCTTGTTAGGCTTTTTAACAGAGGTTATCGGTGTGGTGCATCAGCGCGCCGACGCTATAGCCAACCGGTTTAGCGATGCTAACAAAGACAAAAGCTCTGCAGCCATCGTTGATTTTATGCTCCTGCAAATGTTAAATGGTTACGAACCCTTACTTCGCCATGCAGAAAATGCTACTCACGCCCACCCTGAGCAGTTGTTCGGTTTATTACAAGCACTCTGTGGGGAACTGTCAACATTTACTACCAAAGCAAAACGCCCAATTAACTATATTAGTTATCAGCATGATAATTTAGACCGTTGTTTCACGCCTATTATCACTAACATAGGCAAGCAACTGAGTGTGGTTTTAGAGCAAACCGCTGTATCTTTACCTATCGAAAAACGTCAGTTTGGTATTTTTGTGTCCAGGTTGCCCGACCGAACCTTGTTAAGCCAAGCTCGATTTGTGGTTGCTGTTAAATCTTCTATGACGCAAGAAAAATTGCGATCATTTTTACCTGCGCATATAAAAATTGGCTCGGTCGAAACCATTCGAGATTTAGTTAATAATCAGTTAACCGGCATTACTATTTCACCTCTTTCCTCCGCCCCGAGAGAAATAACCTATCATTCCGGATTTTTGTATTTTGAGTTGGACGCGCAAGGCGAACAATGGCGCTCTTTGCAAAAATCGGGAGGGTTTGCTTTTCATATAGCCGGCGATATTCCCGATTTTGCTATTGAATTCTGGGCGATTCGCAACAATTAACCTCGCTTGGAGAAAGGTATACTATGGACAGTTCGGATCAAACAATTATAAAGCCGCGCCCGGGTAAATCAGCAAAACTACCCAAACCTTCCGGCAATAAACCTGCTGGTGCAGATCAAACAATTATCACGCCGCGTAAACGCGCTAATCCAAGTCAGTCCGAACCCAAGCCGGCTGAAGATTCCACATTAATTATTCCGCGTAAAAAGTCTGCGGGGCGCCAACCTATTGCTTTGACGATTGATTCAGGTTTGTCGCGACCAGGAGAGAGCGAACTGATATCAGCGGCGTATACACTGTTGTCTTTACCGCCACAATTGCGGCAAGTTACGGGCAATCTGGAAATCAACCAGCTGCATACCGAAATTAAACGCCTGATTCAGGAGTTTGAAGTTGAAGCTTTACGTGTGTGTAATGACCCACAAATTCGCAGAGATGCTAGTTATATACTCTGTGCGTTAATCGATGAGACTGTGCAAAACACAGCGTGGGGAGAAAACAGTAGCTGGGCTCAAAACCCCATGCTGAGTATTTTTCACCAGGAAACCTATGGTGGTGAGCGAGTTTACGAGATTTTGTCGCAAGCGTTGCAAACACCGTCTCGATACGACGATGTACTCGAACTTATATTTTTAACTCTGTCGCTGGGTTACATGGGTAAATACCGAGTTGATCCCAAAGGGCCTATTAAAATTGAGCAGAGCCGGTCGCAGATTTACGATGTGTTAACACGCAGTCGCGACGAATTGAAAACTCAGTTGTCGCCTAACTGTAATCCGCTAACGGGTTTTGCCAGCAAACTGTATTCTTTTTTGCCTTACTGGATTTTAGCCGCTGTGTTAGTTCTGGTGGCCTTTAGTATCTACAGCTATTGGTTATTTCAATTGAACTCTCATTCCGATCAAACAAGGCAATTACTCGCTTCTATTGTGCCTCTCTCTTCGGAATTGGTTGCTGAACCAGAGCAGGTTCCCCAGTCCGTTAGGTCCTTAGAGTTGTTATTGGCTGATGAAATAGAACGTGGACTGTTGGAAATAAACCACTTCCCCAAGCATACGGCCATTACGCTAAAAGACGACCAAATGTTTGCATCGGCGAGTGCCAATATTAATGAAGGATACTTGCCTATTTTAGACAAGGTCGCGAAATCGCTCGAAACCCTACCCGGTCAAGTGATAGTTACCGGGCATACAGATAATCAAGCCATAAGAACTGCTAAATACCCATCCAATTGGCACTTATCTCTAGCGCGGGCCAGTTCTGTAGTTAAGTATCTCGATGACGTTGGATCGCTGGATTCCCGTTTATTGCCAGAGGGTCGCGGTGCTCAGGAGCCCGTCGCAGACAACACCACTGAAGCAGGTCGCGCCAAAAATCGGCGTGTTGTGGTTGATATTTATTACTTGCGAAACGTTGACAAGCGTTCATAAAGGATTGGAGTGCGAGTGTGAAAAAGTTTTTTTCTAAGTTACGACAACCTTGGGTATTGCCTCTGGTTGCAATCATACTGTTTTCGTTAATTGTTTGGTTTGTTGGGCCCTTGATTGCCGTAGCCGATTTTATTCCATTGGCTCGCAGTGATGTGCGGGCCGGCATTATATTTTTAGCTTTGGTGTTTTGGGGTTTAAATAATTTAAGAGTTAAGAAGAAACAGGAAAATGCCAATCAAGCGCTTACCGATGATCTAAAAAGCGACGCTAAGAAAGCTCCAGCGTCGGCTAGAGAACCCAATGGGGACGAAAAAGTTCTCACACAGCGGTTACAAGAGAGCTTAGAGCTTTTAAAAGGATCAGCGTTTGATCGCGAAGGAAAGCTCTATAAATTACCCTGGTATATTATTATTGGCGCACCTGGTTCAGGAAAAACCACCGCTATTCGTCAATCTGGACTTCAGTTTCCGTTAAAAGATCAAATTGGCAATGAACCGGTCCGTGGAGAGGGCGGCACTCGGTACTGCGACTGGTGGTTTACCGACGACGCCATCTTAATTGATACCGCTGGGCGTTATACCACTCAAGATAACCCTCAAAAAATTGAATCCAGTGCTTGGTTAGGTTTTTTATCTCGTATTAAAAAAGCTCGTCCTAAGCGTCCGCTTAACGGCGTTATTATTACTATCAGTATCGCCGATGTAATCAATAAAACCGCTACACAAAAGAGCCTACAAATTACCGCCATCAAACAGCGCGTGCAGGAGTTAAACAATCATCTACAAATGCAGCTGCCGGTATATGTTGTGTTCAGTAAAATGGATACCATTGCCGGTTTTAGTTGTTTTTTTGAGGATTTAGAGAAAGAAGATAGAAAGCAACTTTGGGGGTTTGCGCCTGCTAAAAAACAGCTGGGTTCAGAAGAGTTCTCCAATTGGTTGGATGAGCAATATTCCACTTTAATTAGCAATCTCTACAGTCGTATCAATCATCGTCTCAACCGCGAACCAAATCAGCGTAAACGCTCTTTGGTTTGTGAGTTCCCCCGACAAATGCAAGCCCTACAGGAGTCGTTACAAGACTTTTTGCAACCTATCTTCGCTACCAATCAATTCGAAACACCGTTGATGCTACGCGGCGTGTTCTTTATGAGCAGCACTCAAACGGAGGGCGCATCCCAATGGGTAACCAGTCTTGTTGCGAAACAGCACTGCGCCCCACCGGTGGATAGAACCTTACGTGATCCAAAAGCTTACTTTATCCAAAAGGTATTTAAAGAATTTATATTTAAAGAATCGGATATGGGGGCAATTAACGAGCAAGTAAAACGCAGAATTCGCTTTATTTATGCCACTATTTTAATGGCGTCGCTCGGAGGCTTCGCGGGTGCCTTGTACGCCTGGTCAACCAGTAAGTCGCTCAATGAAAATTACCTGGAGGAAATGGAATCACAGGTAGAGCATTATAAAGAGGTTACGGGCGGAGGGCTTCAGCAACGACACGATTGGCGTTCTCTCAACGAAGGATTAGAGCTGTTGCGTAATTTGCCCACAGGTTTTGAAATTGGCGACAGTAATTACACGACCCGTCAGGGGTTTGGTCTTTATCAGGGCGATAAACTGGGGCAGCAGGCGCGTACCACCTATGTTCGTAGCCTGGAATACTTCTTTATGGAAGATCTAACCCACTACTTAGTTAGCCAAGTTCAGGGTGCATTCAACGACGACGAACGCTTGTATGAGGCGTTAAAGTTTTACTTAATGCTGTACCATCCTGCCGAAATGGAACCAGATAACTTTAAATTATGGCTCGGAATTTTGTGGGAGCGAGAATTTCCTGGCAACGAAAATTTGGTTTTGAGAGAGCAACTAGCGGAGCACTTAACATCGGCGCTAGAGGAAGGCGTATCACCAGGGCCGATTAACCAGGAGGTGGTCAGCGCGGCTCGTGCTACTTTAATAAAAACACCCCTCGACTTAAGAGTTTTCCGGCGTATCAAAAACGACTATCTCGACGCACACCGAGAGCAATTTAGCGTTAAAAATATCCTAGGTAAAAAATCCGAATTACTGTTCTATCGGCCAAGCGGCCTGCCTTTAGACGAGGGCATTCCGTCGTTTTTTACCTTCGAGGGCTTTCATACTGGATTCAGCGTCGAAAACCTTAAAATTTCTCAAAAAATTGCCGACGAGCAATGGATTTATGGCGATAGTTTAAGCCAGGAATTAACCAAGCAAGATGTCGAAAAAATCCGTCAAAGTGTTCAGGATCACTATTTTCGAGAGTACAAAATTCGTTGGGATCACTTCTTGAGCGATATCGCGTTGCAACCATTCGGAACCATTAATCGGGGTAAAACAGTGGTGCGATTACTCTCGGGTGCCGACGCGCCATTGGTTACACTGCTGGATAAAATAAGAAAAAATACTGCTCTGGCCGAGGCCCCTGGGTTGTCAGACGGTGCTAAAAAATCGCTCGATAACTTAGCGGAGGATGTGGCCAGTAATCAAAAAAACCGACTGGAGCGTTTGGTGCCCAAAGGCAGTTTGGATGGAGCTATATCACTGCCGGGGCAGGAAATTAGCGACTATTATTACGACTTAAATCAATACATCGATTCCACCGACGGGTTGCCGTTGGCAAATTTGCAGCAAGCTATTAAAGGTTTAAATGGATACCTGCAAGATTTGAGTTATTCCGACGATGTGGGTAAAGCCGCTTTCGATAGTGCCAGTGGTGGTGGCCAGCGACAGGCGCTGAGGGATCTTCAAATTGCCATTGATGAAGCCCCTTTACAATTGCAACCTTGGTTTTCTTCGTTATCTCGCAATACTAAAAATGTTGCTATTGTCGCTACTAAAACCCATTTAAATCAGTCCTGGCGAAACGAGGTGTTGGCGTTCTACGAAGACAAGATCGCGGGTAAATATCCGCTAAATAAACATGGCCGCAACGAAATTAAACTCAGGGACTTTACAGAGTTTTTTGCACCGGGTGGGGTACTGGATAATTATTTTAATCAGTATTTAAAACCGTTTGTCGATACCAGCGCTGATCCTTGGCGCTGGAAAAAGCCGGTTGGTTTGAGTGGTCAAACTTTAGCGTTTTTCCAGCGCTCTCAACGAATTCGTGAGGCTTATTTCGATGACAGTGGTCAATTGAGCGTTGCGTTTTCTTTAAAGCCCCACACACTAGATAAAACAGCCAGTGGAATTTTAATCGATTCCGACGGCCAAACATTGAGTTACTTTCATGGACCGATAAGACCGGTTTCTTTCACGTGGCCTGCGGATCAGTCAGTGGCTTCAAAATTGGTGTTTAATTTGTCGAGCCGGGGTACGCCGATCAGTGCCCGCACCGAAGGTGAATGGAGTTGGTTTAAACTACTCGATGATTATTCACGTTCCCAGCCGAACCGTAAAAAGGACGGGTTGTTAGTCACTTTTTCGGTGGAAGGTATATCCAGTACCCAAGAGTTGTTACCAGCGACGAGTCTCCATCCGTTCGATCCACAACTGTTGAAAAATTACGCTCCCCCGGTGCGATTATAATGAGTGAGTTTGATACCTGTGGCTTATTTGGCAAGTTGCCCATGCAAAGTGACTTTATCAGCCACTTTTTGCCCGAGTCGTTCACGCAATATTGGCACGGTTGGCTGCAATCCTGTTTGAGTGTGAGTCAAGAACAGCTAGGAGATCATTGGCGGGAATGTTATCTAACGGCCCCGATTTGGCGGTTTGCGATAATGCCTGGCGTTATGCACGAAGCCGGGGCTGTAGGTGTTGTTATTCCCAGTGTGGACGAAGTGGGACGGTTTTTCCCCTTAACCATCGTACACCTGGGGCCACATCGCCCTTGGAACGCGCTATTGACCGGTGCGCAATGGTTCGACAAAGCAGAATACACCGCGTTGCTGGCACTGGAGGACGACATCAGCTACTCCACTTATATGGGGTATTTTGAGCGTATGGCGATTCCTGAATTTGATTGTTGGCCGGAACTTGATCAGCAAGTTGTCGTATCACACGTTAATAAGAATTCGGCAATTTTTGGCTTAGACCTACCTCAGTCCCCATCTCATTCTCAATATTTGCTGCACAGCTTGCACCAACGACTTTACGGTGATTATTCTCTCTGGTGGACAGATGGCTCAGAACAGGTCTCGCCGTGTTCATTAGTTTGCAGCGGTTTGCCCGACAGCGGGCAGTTTTCCGCTATGCTGGATGGCAATTGGCAGGAGTGGCACTGGGCTATAGAGTCTGTAATTACAGGTAATAATTAGTATAAAAAAATTTTATTGATTCGAAGGTTTCTCCGTTGCCCAAAGGACGAGAGTCGTAGACTCGAGTATTGACTCATCCCTGAGTTAGTCAAAGCTTCCTAGAATAATAACTCAAGGGTGAGTTGAATAAAGTTTCCGGGCGTGTTTTTTCAGTTGCTGTATTCAAAATTAATTCAGTTAAAGCCGAACAAAACGGTGGCTAGTTATTGCTCAATTTATTAAGGGGGGCAAAAGTGAGAAAAACTACAATCGAGTATTTAATGCGTACACGTGAACGGTTAGAGAAATTGAAAAAGAAAAGAGAAAAACTTGAAGAACATGAGTTTAGTGAAGAAACCAATGAAATTACTGTTGAAGAAAATAACGCGTTTAATACCGTACAACAACTAAAATTCAATACTAAAAAATAGTAGATAGAGCGATCAATTAAGATCGAAATAATAATTCCGCATCTTTTATGTACATAGATTGGAAAACAATATTGTGCCCATAGTAACCAATAGCACCACCACCAGTAGTTTTAGCCATACTGGCGTAGTGCGACAGAAAAACGAAGATGCACTCTTAGCGCTACCAAAATCGGGATTGTGGGCAGTGGCTGACGGTATGGGTGGGCACGAACAGGGCGACTTTGCTTCGAGTTGTATTATTAGTCACTTGTACCAACTGGCAATGAAAACACAAGGCAGTGATTTAGTGGATGCCTTACCCGGCGTTATCGACACAGCTAATCAAGAAATTTATCAACGCTCACTCAGCTCAGCTCAGCAAAAAGTAATAGGCTCAACTTTAGTTGTGCTAATTTTAGAAAAAGAGCAGTACCACTGTTTTTGGTCTGGTGATAGTCGATGTTATTTGTATCGAGACGATCGGCTTAATGCCATTACTCGTGACCATACTCACGCAGAATCCATGAGGGCGGAGGGTAATTTTAGCGAGTCCGAAATCGTAAACCACCCATCGAGTCAAGCATTAACTCACGCAATCGGTGTGGAAGATAGCGTATACGTCGATTATGTTCATGATTTTATATTTGAAGATGACCGCTTTTTATTGTGCAGTGATGGTTTAACAAAAGTTTACGATGACTGGGAAATCGAACAAAGAATAAAATCCCCTAACATCGATCAAATTAATCTCGACCTTTTGTCGGACGCACTTTCTGCAGGGGCACCTGACAACATAAGTAGCATTCTCATTTCCCTTTAGTTTATCTCCAGAGCCTGCCTACAAAAATAAAAAAGCTTCTGAGTTCCCTGTGAGATGCCTTCCCCACTCGTTGTATTGTCATTCTTGTAAGATATTCCTTCTTAGGTGATAGATTGTACCCTTTTATTCTTGAGCGAACTTTTCTGTGGCGGTGTATTCGAGAGTTTTTTCAAGCTACCTTTATGGGAATATTTTACTACAATTCTTTAGTGTCTAACCGGTCGGTAATCACTGTAAGATTAGAATTGCCTAATGTGTCGGTGTGCTTTATTTGATCTAGGTTAGATTATGTAGGTCAGTATTTTTTATAATATCGCTAAAACAAAGCCTAAGTTATTTTAAAAACTGTCTCAGGGAAGGGGTAGGTAAATGTTATCGATCTTAGCCCGCTGGTTTGTCCTTGAAAGTCAGTAGGTAATTATAAGTTTGGTGAATCTAAATGGATGCTACTTGGGAAGAGTTAACTGGTGGGTTGTTGATAACTGAACGGTTATTTTAATTGCGAAAGAATTGATCTGCGTATTTGAAGAAATCGAAACATCCGGCTCAGTTATCGTTTTGATAAAGATCAAAAGGTCCATGGAGTAGTAATGTTTTGTTGTAGATTTTCAGTTTCTTTAACGGCATATTCCTAACTTTTAATCCTCTTTGTCGTTGCTATTCTCTCGTTTTGTACTATGAAAACTGTAAGCTTTGAATTTTACCTGTTCTGGTATAAAGCTTCAAAAAAATCTCGGCTAAATCGTTTTTAGAATAAGAGTAGTGTTTTTGCTTATAAATGGTCAGTTCGATTAACAACGATGCTGATATACTTCCATTTTTAATAAGGATATAGAAATTCCGCAATGCAAGAACGAGCCGTTTGTTATACATCCGAGGAAGCGTTAGGGACCAACAAACTTCTAACCGGGCTTTGTGTCAATATGCATTCGAGAAAGCTAATAAGCCGGCAGTGATTTGTCAGGAGGAAGGCCTAAGTTACAACCAACTGCATCAAAAAGTGGGCCTGTATAGCAATGCCTTGTTTGGCTTAGGAGTTCGCAGTGGTGATGTGATTGCCGTATCCATTGATCGCAATGTGGAGTTATTACCTCTTCTATTGGCAATTTGGTCGCTGCGTGCTGCTTACATTCCTGTAGATCCCAGTTATCCGAATGAGCGTAAGCAATACATTTTAAATGACGCTTCGGTCAATTTAATGATTTGTGATCAAAGTCAGCAATTGTCGTCGTTTTGCGACGACAATTGTGTGACTTTGCAAACGTTAAAGGAATCTGCCGAGCCCTTTTTGGCACCAATAAATTGCCAATTTCATACCGATGACCTCGCTTATATTATTTATACCTCAGGCTCTACGGGTGATCCAAAAGGGGTTGCTGTTACTCAGGGTAATGTACAAAACTTTCTATCCAGTATGGAAAAAGAGCCAGGAATTTCCGAGCAGGATCGATTGCTAGCGGTTACTACAATTTCCTTCGATATTCATGTATTAGAATTGTTTTTGCCGATATGGGTGGGCGCTAGTCTCGTGCTTGCAACCAGAGACGAGGCGCGCATGGCGAGTTCTCTGATTAGAATTATCGATGAGCAACAATGTTCCGTTCTGCAGGCCACCCCATCCACTTGGCGAATGTTATTACAAAACAATTGGGCACCAAAAAATCTGTTAAAAGGTCTCATTGGTGGTGAGGCGCTACCAGAGGATTTATTGCCAGACCTTCATAGAGTCACTCATGAACTGTGGAATATGTATGGTCCTACGGAAACCACCGTTTGGTCTACTTGCTGCCGATTACATAAAAACGATACCGAAATTTTAATCGGAAAGGCCATTCAAAACACGCAGTTGTATATAGTTGATGAACAGCTAAATCCGGTCGATCCGGGACAGAAAGGAGAACTGCTTATTGGTGGCGCTGGAGTGGCCGTTGGTTATTGGCAAAAAAACGTATTAACTAAGAAAAAGTTTGTTAATTTGCCGCACCTTGCCAAGGATGTTTTGTACCGAACCGGAGATTTAGTTCAGCAAGCGGACGATGGATCTCTCAAATACGTTAATCGAATTGATGGCCAAATTAAATTACGTGGATTTCGTATAGAGCCGGGCGATATTGAATTTGCGGTACAAGCCAGTGCTGAGGTTAAGCAATCGGTAGTGGTGTTAGTCGATTTAGGAGCCGAGCATCAATGCTTGGTTTGTTGCTATCTTGGTGAAGCTAATGTAGCACAAGATCTTAAAACCATGGTCCGGCAAAAATTACCCGCGTACATGGTGCCGCAACATTTTCTTCATTTTGAAGAATTTCCAAAAACCGATAATTTAAAAATTAATCGGCGAGCCTTAGCTGAAGCCGCAAAACAGCGAATAAACGCTACGCAAATTACCGGTGTGGGAAATGCTCGCAGTAATTTGGATAGGTGTGTCATCGGTATTTGGGAAGATGTATTAAAAGTTAACGGTATTAGTATAGACGATGACTTTTTCGCTCTTGGGGGGCATTCTCTTTTAGCTTTGCATGCGATTAAATTAATGCAAACAGCAACAGGAATAGAATTTTCACCCGATGTAATCTTTACATCACCTACTATTAGAGAAATTTTAGATCATCCCGTTCATGAAAAACAATCCGAAGTGATTGTAGCCAAATTAAATAATGCTATACAGGGCACGCCTGTTTACATGCTTTGTGGGATGCGTATTTACATGCAGTTGGCCAGTCAATTTGGTGAAGATCGACCTCTCTACTGTGTGTTTGGCAAGCAGGAAATTGCCCTGTTGGATTGTGTTGCTGAGAGCAGTTGTGGGAAGTTCGATAACCAAAAGTTTTTGCAGGCTTATGTGTCGGCCATTCTGCGTCAACATAAGGGTGGTCCAATTATTATCGGCGGGTTTTCTTTTGGCGGTGTTTTGGCGCTGGAGGCAGCGCACGAATTATCGCGATTGGGTGTTGAGGTTAAGAACGTTATTTTAATTGATTCGTATCGACCAAAGTCTGTCTGTCGATCGCTAACAAAAATTATTCACGATGTAAAATTGAGTGTGCAACACAAAGGCTTTTGGGGGTCATTAAACTCGGCTTATCGGCGTACGATGATTAAACTCCAGCTATTCAATCACCATGACGACATGTCGGCCATCAGCGAGAAAGAACGTGAAGAAGTGTTTGATCTTGCCGCAGAGAATTTTGAATCATCGTTGTCGGAGTATCAGGGTAATGTGCAGTTGCATAAGGCTCAATTTAATGACTTCGGCTTTGGAATGTGCCCGAGCAAAGATTATGGCTGGAAAAACATCATCAAAGGCCAGTTTACTATTTGCGAACATCCAACGGATCATACCGGCATTATGGCCGGTGAGGGTGTGGCAAGGTTGCACGATTGCATTGCGAGCTATCTAGAACAGCATCAGGCGTGATGTAAGACGGTAATGAATCAATCCCTACAAATAGTTGATGCAATCCAAGCCTGCCGCGGACGAGAAGGGTTTGAATCGTTAGCCAGTGCTTGGAGCGCCCTAGCAAGAAGTTTCGGTTTTCATTTCTTACATTTTCCCGCTTGGTATGCCGCTCGTCTCTCGGTGTTGGAAGAACCCAACCGACTGATATTTGTTGCCTTGTATTCTAATCAACAGTTGTGCGGTGTTATTGTTTTCGAACAGACGACAATTGGGCGCGGTGCTTTTTCCTTACCATCCCTTGAATTGGCGTACACCAACGAAATGGGCTTGTGCGATTGCCTATTAGCTCCAGGAGTTGCACTGAATTTTCCGTCGATTAAAAAGGCCTTAAAGCCCATTAACCAGCCTTATTTTGGTATGCGATTCGGCGGTGTTAGCGCTTCCAGTTGTATTGCTCAACGTTTACAAAATAATTCCTTGCCAGTTAAGCCCAGTCACGTTACTAAATTTTTGGATAATCAAAAAGGGCGGCAACATTTTTACGAAGGCTATAGCACAAAATTTAAGCGGAATTTGCGACGCAAGCGAAATAAGGCCTTGGAGCAGGGTAGTCTTAACGTTAAATCTTTTCGAAATGACCAAGCCGTGGAGGCTTTTAAGACTTTTCTTGAGTTAGAGGCCTCTGGATGGAAGGGTAGAGAGGCCACAAGTATCGTTCAACAGCCCGATAAACTTTGCTACTACCAAACATTGGTTGAGTCCTACAGCAGTGACGGGGTATTGGCTGTAAATTTATTGTACTTAGGTGATCAAGTTATCGCCGGTCAGGTTGGTGTACAAATTGGTACAACGTTGTATCTTCTCAAAATTGCCTACGATGAAAATTTTTCAGCAATCAGTCCGGGTTATTTGTTAATCGACGAGTTGATTACAGAGCTAGACGAAGAAAATTACCTTTCGAAAATTAGTTTTGTTACGGGTGTGGGTTGGATTGATCGATGGAAGCCCAGTGAGGAGCCCGTAGCTGTTTATTTCGATAGCGGCTTTGACAGTATTAATTGGGTTATCAAGCGCCTTTTAAAAAGCCGTGCAACAACGCCAGAGTGTTAAATCAAAATGGATATTTCGGGCAGTTCCCGAAATTACGTCAAGAAGACAATTATGAATTCGATTAAACCGCTGGTGGCAGACACCACCAAACCCATCAAGCGTATTCAAAAAACCAGCTCTGTTGAGTTTGTACACGCCGTATTTAGATGTTACCGGCATGGCGAGTTGTTTGTTATCGACGATAAACGCTCAGGGTTGAGCACCAACTTAAACCTTACCTTTGAAGATATAGAGGTTGCCCCCGGAGGTGGTTGGTTACAGTTGGAATATGTTAATAGGGCGGACGATCAACCTGCGCAAATAATTTTTTCATCAGGTACCGAAGGTGAGCCGAAGGCAATCGTTGTGTCTTATAAGGCGTTGGATAATGTCGTTCAGCGCCTTAACAACCGCATGGCTTTAACATCGGAGGTAAAAGAATACATTGGTGTGCCTGTAACCTACTCCTTTGGGTTAGGCCGTTGCCGGGCCATTGCTGCCGTGGGTGGTGCTGCCTATCTTCCCGCTAATGGATTTGATGTAAACGAAATCGTACGTATGTTGGCCGATGGGGAAATCAACGCTATCTCGGCTGTCCCCTCCCTCTGGCGTGTTGTATTGGAGCATTCAGAAGCTTTTGCCCAGCTGGGTAGTAAAGTTCGTTGGATAGAAATCGGCAGCCAGTACATGAGTGCGGACGAAAAACAAGCCATGCGTTCGCTTTTCCCTAATGCCAAAATCGTCCAGCATTATGGTTTAACGGAAGCTTCCCGCTCCACTTTTTTGGACGTTAGTGCCTGCGCTAATGAGCAAGCATTGGAAAGTGTAGGGGTTATAACTGATGATGTTGCTGTGCGCATTAACCCTGAGGGAAGAATTCAGCTGCGTGGAAATCATCTGGCTTCGGGGGTAATTAAAAGCTACAACCAACATCCACACATTCAATCGATAACCGATGAGGAGGGCTGGTTAACGACATCCGATTTGGGAAAAATCGTCGATAACCGACTCTATTACCTGGGCCGAGCCGATGACATTATTAATTGCGCCGGCGTTAAGATTAATCCGGAAGCTATTCAGGCTCGTGTGAATGCCTGCTTGGCCGGAGCGGCAAAAGTGGCGATTTGTGGTGTGCCTGATGCATTAAGAGGCGAAGCGATTTTCGTTGCTGTAACCGATCCTGCAGTACTGCCTTCCGTGTTGTCGATGGTGGATTCAGAGTTGCAGCAATTGGGTTTAAACGCGAAGGATGCTGTTAAGGTTCAAACGATAGATGCGATTCCTCAAACCGCTACCGGCAAAGTAAAGCGCAAAGAACTTGCGGCTTTGTATCGTCCGCCAGAGCAGCCGCATAATCAGCAATCCGATTCCGTCTTAGCGGTATTTCAACGTTACTTCGGTCCAGAAATTAATAAAGGCCAATCATTTAAATCCTTGGGCGGTGATTCGCTATTGTATGTACAAGCAAATATCAGGCTTGAGCGGCTACTGGGCGAATTGCCTGAGCAGTGGGAAAATTTATCCATCGCCGATTTAGAAAAAATAGAATCCACTAGTAACGTTCGTTCTAAAAGCTTAGATGCGACCCGCAATAAGCGGTGGGTAAAATTAGATGCGTCTACCCTGCTTAGGGCTTTAGCTATTACCGCAGTAGTATGGATTCACGCGGGCGTTGATGCCATTGCCGGAGCAACGTCCTTACTGTTTTTATTGGTTGGCCACAATTACGCGCGTTTCCAAGGGGATCGATTGGTGGCTGGACTGGGGTGGCCGCATATTGCCCGGTTTGTCGGGATTATGTTGGTCCCCTATTATCTTTTTGCCTTGCTGTATTTGGTGTTTAATCGCGAGGTGAATTTAGCGTTATTGTTGTTGTACGAGAATTGGTTGGGCAATGAGCTGACTCTTTTGTTTCCCTTTTGGTTTGTTCAGCAATTGGCGCAATGTTTGGTTATATTGGGTTTGATGTCTGCGATTGCCAATCGCTGTGTAGCGGGCTTTTCTGCCCGGATTAACCTGTCGCTATTATCCATTGTGGTGGCTTGTATTTTTTCGGGTTTGGCTCTGGCGATAAAATACATTGCTCCGCAATATACAACGTTTAATTTTGGCCCCTTTGCTTATTATTTGCCGGTATTGCTCTTGGGTTGGGCAAGTTATTACGCCAATTCGCTGGCTCTTAAAATTACTGTGTGTTGTTTGGGGGTGGCGTTGGCCTATTATTTATCGGGCTGGCACAGTAAAGCGTATTGGTTGGCGTTTGGTTGTTTAGTGCTACCGTTTGTTCATTCCGTATCCCTTTGGGCGTGGTTGCGGCGTCCGCTGGAATATCTGGCGGCCAATACTTTTTACTTGTTTATCGCTAACGGTATTGTTATTTACATACTGCAGTACAAGTTGGGCGTTAACAATGTAATAGTGCTATTTGCTGCGGCGATGGCTGCTGGGTTGTTGTTGGGAGCGGTGTATGAATTCAGTCGATATAGGCTACGCAATTTAACCTCAAAAACGTTTAGGCCGGTTGTGAGTGTGGATTAGTTGTTGTTCGCAATTTGGGGGAGTGTGGGGCTATAGTTTTGTTGACCGGTTCAGCGTCGGCGCTATGAACGCAGTCATAAAAAATTACAACTTTCATTAGCACAAAGGGATGTGCGGATAAAGTGCAGGAGAGAGCGGTTATATGAATATCTTGGGTATTAATTATGTGTATCACGATTCCAGTGCGTGTATTTTAAAAGATGGAGAGTTGGTCGTCGCACTGGAGGAGGAGCGTTTCAATCGCAATAAGCACGACACGTCTTTCCCTTATCAGAGTATCGCTAAATGCTTGGAAATTGCCGAGCTCAGTTTGGATGATATCGACCACATAGCGTTTTCCTTCCAGCCTTCATTGGATATGGGAAAGAAAGTTGCCTTTACGCTAAAAAAACCACGCTATTTAATAGCCAATTTTAAGTTACATATGTTGCGCTACTATTGGCTAAACCGCACGATTAAACAGTGGTACCACTCAACGTTTAATCGCGGGCGAAAACCGCAGTTACACTTTATTCCGCATCACCAATCGCATGTCGCCGGCAGTTTTTACGCATCGCCCTACGAGGAAGCGGCCTTGTTATCCATGGATGGCTCTGGCGAATGGGCAACCGCCTCGCTTGGCGTGGGCCGAGGCAATCAAGTTACGGAATTTAAGTCGATTTATTACCCCTATTCGATGGGGACGGTGTACGAAGCCATTACATTGTTTTGTGGTTTTAAGCCGGCCTACGATGAAGGTAAAACCATGGGTTTGGCGCCCCTAGGTAACAGTCAAACCTTTATCGATAAAGCGCGTAAAATAGTATCGGTCTCCGATGATGGCGATCTTCAGATCGACTTCGATTATTTTAATTTTGATTCTGGGCAATACCATTATCTCAGCGACAAATTTATTGCCGAATTTGGTCGGCCACGTAGTAACAAGGCGCCGTTTGAACAGCATCATTTGGATGTTGCAGCTGCTTTTCAGGAAGTCCTGGAGGAAGTAGGACTGAAAATGGCCAACATACTGCACGAAAAAACCAAAACGGATTACTTGGTCATTGCCGGTGGCGTTTCACTGAACAGTGTAATGAACGGCCGCATAGTGCGAGAGTCGCCGTTTAAAGATGTTTATGTAATGCCCGCAGCCGGCGACAACGGTACAGCCATTGGTGCCGCCTATTGCGTGTACAACGGGCTGTTGCAGCAGCCACGCGCAAAGGCGCATATGAATCCCTATTTGGGCACAGAGTACAGTAACGAATTCATCGAATCGGTTTTAAAAGAGTGTAAATTGTCGTATCGGCAAATCGACGATATTGAGAGCGAGGCCGCGCGTTTATTACACGAGGGCAACATAATTTGTTGGTTTCAGGGGCGTATGGAAATTGGCCCGCGAGCATTGGGCTGTCGCAGCATATTAGCCGATCCAACTCAGCCTCATATGAAAGATAAAATTAATGCGGAAGTAAAACACCGTGAGGCTTATCGACCTTTTGCCCCCTCGGTAATTGCTGAGGCGCGAGAGGATTTTTTCGATTTGCCCGTCGACGCTCCTTTTATGTTAAAAGTTTGCAATGTCATGGAAGATAAAAAATCGGTGCTGCCGGCTATTACCCATGTTGATGGAAGTGCGCGAGTGCAAACCGTGCATGATGAAACCAACCCTCGTTATCACAAAATGATTAAGGCTTTTGGGGAGCTTTCGGGGGTACCGGTTGTGTTAAACACCAGTTTTAACATTATGGGCGAACCCATTGTAGAGTCGCCCTACCACGCAATTCGCTGTTTCTTTTCAACGGGCTTGGATTATCTAGTCATCGGCAATTTTGTGGTCGGTAAATAGGTTGATCGGTAAATAACAAGGAATACGGATCGCTAATAAATGGGTAGGGATTGTCATGATTTTTGGTCTTTTAGGTCGCGGTTATAAGCATCGATTATTGAATTTTCGAGATGAATTGTGGGATCGGCGCTTGGGTGTGCGAACCTTTGGGCATATTGAGAGCCACATTGAGGGAGGGCGCATCTACGGGCCTGCGTCCTACGCGTCAATTCGCACAACACTGGATATGTGTCGGCCAAATGAAGATGATGTATTTGTTGATATTGGTTGCGGGTTTGGCCGACCACTGTTTTATTTGGTAAATCGTTTTCAGGTGCGTCGGGCAATCGGAGTGGAGGCCAACGCGGATTTCGCACAAATGGCCCGGGTCAACATCGCCAATTATCGCGGTAAGCGTGCAAACCTACTGCAAATTGAAGAGGTGTTAGCTCAGCAATTCAATTTCGATCAAGCCACTTACATCTATTTATACAACCCCTTCGGGCCGGAAATCATGGACGATGTGCTCGCCGTGATCGGACAATCGTTACGGAATCATCCGAGGCGGTTGCGCATTGTCTATCTGAATCCTATCGAACTGCCGTGTTTTGAACGCTGCGAATGGTTGCAGGAGGTCGACAGGCTGTATCCCGATCAAGTGCCTTCTCTGGCAATTGGTGATCGGGCAGCGTTCCCGAAGGGCTGGCCGGCTGTAGCTGTTTTCGAAGCAGGAAGGTCTATTTCCTGAGATTCGATCTTCTCTTTTTTAAAGTCCACGTCATGTTTAATTAGCGTCGTTTGCCTCTCCATGGCTGCGGTACTTTTTAAATGTAAGTTTTGTCTTATCTATCGATCCACTGCAATTTTCAAATAAATCCACTTTTTTACCCAATTAAGCGTTGACAGCCTACTTGGGCGTCATTAGAATTGCGCCTCCTTTTTCAGCCCTAGCGGCAAAAAGGACCCTAACGGAAAAGTTCTTTAAATTTTTTGGAGTTTGGTTCAATGCAGAATCAGCGTATTCGTATTCGCCTGAAGGCCTTCGATCACAAATTGATTGATGCGTCTACCCAAGAGATTGTAGACACAGCAAAACGCACAGGCGCGCAGGTACGTGGTCCGATTCCGCTACCAACTCGCAGAGAGCGTTTCACTGTGCTGGTCTCGCCGCATGTTAACAAAGATGCGCGTGATCAATACGAAATTCGTACACACAAGCGCTTGTTGGATATTGTTGAACCAACTGAGAAGACTGTAGACGCCCTGATGAAGCTAGATTTGGCTGCAGGCGTTGAAGTACAAATTAGTCTCGGTTAATAACTCCACTTTTTATCGTGTTCAGCGCTGGTTTTAACCATTGGCTGAAAACTGGTAGGAAGCTCACAAGTTGCCGAAAGCCCGAATAAATCGGGATTGTGTAACGCTCTGAAATGGGCGGCCATAGCGGGTAACAGCCCCGTACACTGAGAGGTCAAAAGCGATGACAATAGGTATTGTCGGCCGCAAAAGCGGCATGACTCGCGTTTTTAATGATGCGGGTGAATCTATTCCTGTAACTGTGGTTGAGATAGAAGCCAATCGCGTTACTCAAGTCAAAAGCGTCGAAACCGATGGTTATTCTGCCGTGCAAGTTACGGTGGGTTCTCGTCGTGCTTCTCGAGTTTCCAAGCCAGCGGCTGGGCACTTTGCTAAAGCCAACTCCGAAGCGGGCAGTGCAGTTGTAGAGCTGCGCAATACCGCTGATGTTGAGTTCGAGGTTGGTGCGGAGCTAACACTCGAAGGTTTCGAGGTGGGTCAAAAAGTTGATGTTACTGGTGCTTCCAAAGGTAAAGGTTTTGCCGGTGGCGTAAAGCGCTGGAACTTCCGCACTCAAGACGCTACTCACGGTAACTCCTTGTCTCACCGTGCGCCAGGTTCTATTGGTCAGTGTCAGACTCCGGGTCGTGTGTTTAAAGGCAAGAAAATGGCCGGTCACATGGGTGCGGTTCGCACTACTGTGCAGAATTTAGAACTTGTTCGTGTGGATGCTGAGCGCAACCTTTTGTTGATCAAAGGTGCCGTGCCGGGCGCTCCTGGTGGGCAGGTTATTGTTCGTCCAGCAGTTAAAGCTCGCACTTAATCTCGGGGGTTTTTATGGAATTAAAGATTGCAACACCTGAGGGTAACGGCGGCACTGTTGACGTATCTGAAGTTACCTTTGGTCGAGAATTTAATCAGGATTTGGTGCACCAGGCAGTAGTGGCTTACATGGCTGGTGCTCGTCAGGGAACTAAAGCGCAAAAGACTCGCGCGGAAGTTTCTGGTGGTGGCAAAAAGCCTTGGCGTCAAAAAGGTACGGGCCGGGCTCGTGCTGGTACCATTCGCAGCCCATTGTGGCGCACTGGTGGTACCACCTTCGCTGCTAAGCCTCGCAACCATGAGCAAAAACTTAATAAAAAGATGTACCGCGGTGCGATTCGTTGCATTTTATCTGAGTTGGCTCGTCAGGAGCGCTTGGTGGTGGTTGAGGATTTTGCGCTTGAGTCGCCAAAAACCAAGGCGCTAGTACAAAAGCTGGCTCAGTACGATGTGAGCGAGGCGTTGATTGTTACTGAAGACGTCACCGAGTCGCTGTATTTGTCTGCTCGCAACTTGCACAAGGTCGATGTGTGCGATGTGAGTGGCGTTAACCCGGTTTCTTTGATCGGCTTCGATAAGGTTGTGGTGACCGTGGCCGCTCTGAAAAAGTTTGAGGAGGTCCTGGGATGAGTCAGGAGCGAATTTACAAACTGCTACTTGGTCCAGTGATTTCTGAAAAGGCAACTATGGCGTCCGAAGCCGGTAATCAGGTTGTTTTTAAAGTTGCGGCTGATGCCACTAAGCCTGAAATTAAGGCGGCGGTTGAAAAGTTTTTTGAAGTAAAGGTCGAGGCGGTGCGTACTCTTAAAGTGAAGGGTAAAACCAAGCGTACTCGTTATGGAATAGGTAAGCGCAGCGATTGGAAGAAAGCCTACGTTCGCTTACAGGAAGGTCAGGATATCGACCTTCAAGTGGCTGAGTAAGGAGTTGGGATATGCCGATAGTAAAACGTAAACCCACATCGCCTGGCCGCCGGTTTGTTGTCAGCGTTGTCAATCCGGATTTGCACAAGGGTGAGCCGTACGCGCCTCTTCTAGAGAAAAACGCCAAGTCCGGTGGTCGCAATAACACTGGTCGTATTACCACGCGCCATGTTGGTGGTGGTCACAAGCATCATTACCGTGTTATCGATTTTAAACGTACTAAAGATGGTGTGCCTGCCAAGGTTGAGCGTATCGAATACGATCCCAATCGCAGTGCTTACATCGCCTTAATTTGCTACGCCGATGGCGAGCGTCGTTACATCATTGCTCCTAAGGCTTTGGCTGCGGGCAGCGTGGTTCAGTCGGGTATCGATGCGCCGATCAAGCCGGGTAATACCTTGCCGTTGCGCAATGTCCCGGTGGGTGCGGTTGTGCACTGTGTTGAGTTGAAGCCCGGAAAAGGGGCTCAATTGGCGCGCTCTGCAGGTACTTCTGTGCAGTTGGTTGCTCGCGAAGGCGTCTATGCAACCATTCGCTTACGCAGTGGTGAAACTCGCCGTGTGTTAGCCGACTGCCGCGCCACCATTGGTGAGGTGTCGAATTCAGAGCACAGTTTGCGTTCGCTAGGTAAAGCGGGTGCTTCTCGCTGGCGCGGTGTGCGTCCCACCGTTCGCGGTGTGGCTATGAACCCGGTGGATCACCCACACGGTGGTGGTGAGGGTCGGACTTCCGGCGGTCGTC
>CAYFFE010000043.1:0-27233 GCA_964342265.1 uncultured Cellvibrionaceae bacterium
CAAAGCTGATGTTGTGTTTCCTACAATTTTCCGTGGCTTGTTCCTGTTTGTAATTTTTGGGGTGGTTTGCACAGCCTCAAGTCATTGAAAATAGGCCAGTTATTGGTTGGAACAAGCGTTGCAACACTCTGCCAACAATGCTCATCAGTGTGATTATTCACCCGGTTCAAACTGTTAGTAATTTTATTGTCTGTAGAGTTAATTACTATGACGCCAACCATAATTATCGACGATACCACCTTGCGCGACGGCGAACAGAGTGCCGGTGTGGCCTTTACCGCCGAAGAAAAATTAGTCATTGCGCAAAAACTGGATGCCATGGGTGTACCAGAGTTGGAAATTGGTATCCCGGCAATGGGTGACGATGAGCGTGAAATTATGCGCGCAATTGTGCAATTGCCGATAAAAGCGCGATGCTTGGCGTGGTGTCGAATGACTGAGCAGGATTTTAACGCCGCCAAGACGACCGGTGTAGCGATGCTTGATTTATCAATCCCGGTGTCGCACCAGCAAATTAAATACAAATTAATTTCCACACCAGAGGCGGTTATCGATCGCATAGCCCACTTGGTAGCAAAAGCGACAGACGCAGGCTTCGAGATCTGTGTGGGTATGGAAGACGCCTCTAGGGCAGAACATTCCTTTTTGGCGAGAGTCGCACAAACGGCGCAGCAATCCGGTGCTCAGCGAATTCGATTTGCCGATACATTGGGTACGTTGGATCCTTTTACCACCCACAAAAAAATTAGCCTTTTAAGATCCGAATGTGATCTCGAAATTGAAATGCACGCCCACGATGATTTCGGGCTTGCTACAGCAAATACTTTAGCGGCTGTCTCTGCCGGTGCCACACATATCAACACCACCGTTAACGGTTTGGGCGAACGAGCCGGTAACGCGCCGTTGGAAGAATTGGTAATGGCTCTAAAGCATTTACACAACATCGATACAGGCATTAATTCTCAGGCAATTTCTGATATATCAGAGTTCGTGGCTATGGCATCAAAGCGGCCTGTGGCGTGGCAAAAAAGTATTATTGGCCAGGGCGTTTTCATGCACGAAGCGGGTATTCATGTTGATGGTTTATTAAAAGATCGTCGCAATTATCAAGCATTGGACCCCGAAGAATTAGGTCGAAATCACAGCTTTGTATTAGGTAAGCACTCCGGTCGTGCTCACTTGAATTTACATTTAAAAAATCTGGGTATTCACCTTAATAATAGGGAATTACAAAAATTGTTGATTCAAGTTCGTCGCTATTGCAGTGATTATAAATGCAGTCCTACTGATGATGTGCTCGTTAGAATGTCCCAAGAGCTAACGTCTTGTGAACTCAACGCTGCCGTTATTGCCACGGCGTAAATACATAAAAGGTGCAGTGCTGATGAACAATGCTAAAAACAATCGCGGAATCTTAAGGGCTTTGGGCCTGCGTTCGACTTTTTTACGAACGTTGCGCGAAGATATCGACTGCGCTTTTGAGCGTGACCCGGCAGCGCGTACTCGCTTTGAATTGATTACTACGTATCCTGGCATACAAGCGGTGGCAGCCCATCGATTAAGTCATACATTGTGGTTGCGTGGATGGCGTTACTTGCCGAGATTGATCGCCTTTTTAAGTCGCGTCTTTACCAATGTGGATATTCATCCCGGAGCAAAAATTGGTCGACGTTTTTTTATCGACCACGGCGCCTGTGTGGTCATCGGCGAGACGGCCATTATTGGCGATGACGTTACTATATACCATGGTGTTACCCTGGGCGGAACCAGTTGGAGCAAAGGTCGTCGACATCCACAGTTGTGTAATGGTGTTTTAGTGGGGGCAGGAGCCAAGATACTGGGCGCTATAAACATTGGCGAAAATGTGAGGGTTGGAGCTAATTCGGTGGTTGTTCAAGATGTACCCGGCAACAGTACCGTCGTTGGTATTCCCGGAAAAATCGTCGCTACCGGAAAACCCAAGCCGGTAGGTGCCACGCCGTCTTCTGCTGAACGCCACGGTGTTGATTTGGATCATCATCTTATCCCCGACCCAGTGGGTAAAGCCCTAGAACGAGTTTTTGCTCGGGTGGATTACTTGGAACAAAAGCTATTAGAAGCTGAACAAGTTCGCGTGGATATTCCCGCAGCCAATTGCGAACCTAAAACAGTGGCAGAACACAATCCAGACGAAGCACCAAGCGAAAAACCATACGATTGCGGTTGTAGCACCGGCTACCTACCTTTGCCCGCGGGGTACCCACGTCGTCGAGTGGTCAATAGCAACAGTGCTAACCGCTGCTAAACCCGTGCTGCTTTTGGTTTTAATGGGCGAAAGAATAGTTAAATAGAAATGTATTTGAACAAACTGAGCTGTAAATAGTTGGAGGTTGCTGTGGATTTGCACGATTTTACCGGTGGAGAAATGTATTTCGACGAAAAGCTCCCCAGTCAAGTAACCCATTTAATAGCCAGCGCCTCCGATGCTTACGCAGAGGGCAGCGCCGAGCCTCATTTACATCGCGCGTATTTTTTAGCGCCGGAGAGCTTAACGGTCATGGTGGCGTTGTACCGATTTTACTATTACCAGCACCGTTACGAAGATGCTTTGATTTGCTCGAGTAAGGCGATGGCTATTACCGCTAAAAAGCTGGAAATGCCAGTGCCTTGGCGAGAGCTGGATATGCCCACTCTGGCGTATGGGCTAATGAATTCTATGACGTTAGTTCGATTTTACCTGCTTACGTTAAAAGGTGCCGGCTATCTCAATTTACGCTTGAACAATATCGAGTTAGGCGTGGAAATGCTCGAAAAAGTTATGGAGTTGGATCAGGAAGACCGCTTAGGTACGGGGTATTTGTTGCAAACTGTTGAAGGTTACTGTCGGCGTAAAGAAGCCAATTTTGGCAAATTAACGGTGGTAGCATAGTTGCTGTGTGCTGTCGTAATAATGCTGTAGTAGTAAATTATAATGCTGTAGTAATAAATTGTACGCCTTGAGCCGATTGCTGAATACCTGATGATATAAATTAATTCAACCACGTGTTAGTCGTTCGACCGATCAACCCAGTCTAGACAAATCCGTTAATATTGTTGCAACCTTAAGAGGTGAGTTATGACCATCGAATTTATTGAAGATTTAGAAGAGTTAAGTTCGGCCGAAGATTTTCTGGATTATTTTGAAATCGAATACGAGCAAAGCGTTGTGTTTGTTAATCGTCTGCATATCATGCAACGTTTTCACGATTATTTAGAACAGGGACGAGAAAGCTTACCCGAAGAAATTGAAGAAAATGAGGCTTCGCTAAAGGCGATCTACAAACAATTACTTGAACGATCGTATCAAGACTTTGTTGAATCCGATGCAGTAACCGAAAAAGTTTTTAAAGTGTTTAAAATGCACGAACCCCAGACGACATTTGTACCAATGGAAAGCCTTTTTGAATCGTAACGGTCCGTTAGGGTTAGAGTAATAGGAGTCGATGGATGAAACCAATCTACGATTACGGCAAAGAGGTTCGGTTAACACGTAATGTTCGCAACGACGGAACCTACCCCGGCGAAGAAGTTGGCGCTTTATTAGTGCGTCGGGGAGAAGTCGGTGCAATTTACGATGTTGGCTCCTATTTGCAAGATCAAATTATCTATCGCGTTTACTTTTTAGAGGCGGGACGAACGGTGGGCTGCCGTGAAGAGGAACTGATTCCCGCGGATGCGCCTTGGGTGCCCAATAAATTTGAGTTTCGCGAGAAAGTAATGGCGTGTCAAAAAATAGCGCTCGGTGATGAAGTTATTGCCGAAGAAAATGAACAGGGCGAGATAGAAAAGGTTGTTAAAGATGAAGGCCGTGTTTCTTATCACGTGCGTTTTCGTGGTCGAACCTTTCTCATGCCCGAGGCTATTTTAAAATCTGCCTAGGATTTATTCGCTTAAAGAACCACGATAATTTACGGGGTTCTCCGTTACACCCAACACTACGGATACAGTATGACGATGATTACTTCTACCGTGCCCGAAGCCGATTTAAAGTACGCCGCTTTACAGGTAGCGGTAGGACAGTTTGGCGACTCTTTATCTCAACTATCCGATGATGAGCGCAAACAAGTTGAGCAAATTGCCAAGGCACAAGTCGCACTGCAAGCAAAGGTGCTCGCCACCCCCGAGGCCGCTTCCGTAGTTGTTACAGGACAAGATGTGGATCGAGAAATCGATACCATCGCTAAGCGATTTGACAGCGAAGAGGATTTTTTAGCGGCACTGGGCAGTTTTGATTTAACACCAAAATCACTGGAGCGTGCCGTAGCGGTTAACTTACGCGTGGACGCCACCATGGAATTAGTAGCCGCCAGCGCAGAGCAATGCAGCGAAACCGATGCCAAGCTCTATTATTACATGAACCCCAATAAGTTTTTTCAGCCTGAAACACGACAAGCCAGCCATATTCTTATTACCATTAATCCCGAATACCCGGAGAACACGCGCGAACAAGCTTTCGCCCGAATCTCTCAAGTAGCCACAAGGCTGCAAAAAAAGTCAAAACGTTTCTCGGAGCAAGCCATTAAATATTCTGAGTGTCCCACCGCCATGAATGGCGGCACGCTCGGCCAAGTAAAACGCGGCGTTCTTTTTCCCGAGCTTGATGAAGTATTATTTAACATGAAGTTGGGTGAAGTTAGCCAAGTGATAGAATCCCCTGTGGGTTTTCATGTATTGATGTGCGAAAGCATAGAAGCCGAGGGGCAAATTCCGCTCCACAAAGCGTTGCCAACCATTATTGAAAAGTTATCGGAACGCAATCGCAAAGCTTACCAAAAAGCCTGGTTAAAAACGCTTTGTTAACCAAAAGAGTTAAGTAACGCGCGATTAATAAGCGTTGTAGAGTTGCTTTTTAATCGCTGGGTTAATAGTCCATAAAACAACGAGGTCCGCCTATGACTGACGAACAAACCACTGCCAAATGTTCATTTTGCGGAGTCGAAAAATCCCCCGAAGTGCCGTTAATATCGGGAACCGACGGTATGATTTGTGAAGGGTGTGTGAGTTTAGCGCACCAGGTTGTTGCCAGTTGGGGGCGCAAACGACAATGCGCTACCATGATTGACAGCCTAAAAACGCCCAAAGAAATTAAACAACATTTGGACAGCTACGTTATTGGTCAGGACGAGGCCAAAGAAACATTGTCTGTGGCAGTTTTTAATCACTACTTGCGCTTGTTAAATCAAGGCGAGTACGAAGAAACCCTAACCGGTGTATCGGACACGGAACTGGAGAAATCCAATGTGTTGATGTCTGGGCCTTCGGGTACGGGTAAAACACTATTAGTTAAAAGTCTTGCTCGGGTAATTGGTGTGCCTATCGTTGTTGCCGACGCAACGACATTAACTCAAGCCGGTTATGTGGGCGACGACGTAGACAGTGTATTACAGCGCTTGTTAGAAGCCGCCGACGGCGATGTTAATCGAGCGGAGTGGGGCATTGTTTATATCGATGAAATCGATAAATTAGCTCGCACCGGAGCAGGCGGCGTGGCTGTTCGTGATGTTTCCGGTGAAGGCGTGCAGCAGGCTTTACTGAAAATGGTGGAAGGCAGTCAAGTTAAGCTCACTAAGGGCGATAAACGCCGTGGCGGTGAAGAGCTGATGCTGGATACAACCAATATTATGTTTATTGTTGGCGGAGCATTTCCGGGCTTGGATAAAATAGTCGGCGAGCGAGTGCAACCGAGTAAGCGAGAAATAGGCTTTAACGCTGCGGCTATGGCCACCACCGCCGAGAAAAAAACTAACAATGAACTGTTCGCCCTGCTAAGCCCGGAAGATTTTCAACAGTTCGGTATCATTCCGGAATTTATTGGTCGTTTTCCGGTTATTACATTTTTAGAAGAGTTGGATATTGAATCCCTATTACGCATTTTACAAGAACCAAAAAATGCGTTGGTTAAGCAATATTGCCAATTGTTTAAGTACCAGGGTGTTGATCTTCAGTTTACCGAGGCGGCACTTAAGCGTATTGCGCAAAAGGCTCTGGATCGCGGTACGGGCGCACGTGGTTTGCGTGGCATTATGGAAAGCGTACTGCGCAAAACCATGTTTGATTTACCCTCTAAAACCGATATTGCCAAGTGCATTGTCGACGAAAAAGAAGTTAATAACGCGGCCGAGTTTATCGTTGAGGAAATTTTTGGCGCTAAGGAACAAGTGGAAGACACCAATACAACGCGAAAAAATGATGATGAACCCATAGTTGCTAGTCGCTAACGTAGGATAAACATCCTTAATAGGCTGTGTTTACTGGTTGTTCGCAGCCTGTTAACCCAACGGTTGGTTGGGGAATGTTATATTTTTGTTAAGTAATTGAGGGCACTTACCGAGAAGCGATGAGTCTTTGTTGCTCGATTATTTAAGAGCTAATCAAGTAGGTGATCCAATGAAAAATACCGTATCCTGGGTATTAACCATTTACATTTGTTTTGTATTTATCCAATCCTTATTCTTTAAATTCACCGGGTCTGAAGAAACCGTGATTATATTCAGCACCATCGCTGCCTGGATGGTTGATATCGGTTTACCAACCGGGTTCTCTCAGGCATTTGGCGAGTATGGCGGTATTACCATTGGTACCATCGAGCTTGTTGCCAGCATTTTATTGCTTATCCCTAAAACGCGTTTGTGGGGTGCTTTAATTGCTCTGGGCATTATTTCTGGGGCAATATTCTTCCACTTATTTACGCCACTGGGCGTTGTGCGAACCATTGATGCCGCGGGTAATACCGATGGCGGCGTGTTGTTTTACATGGCGTGCGGAGTTTGGGTATCGGCTGTTGCGCTTATTGCTATGTCCGTATATCAGCCTAAGCCTCAAAGCGCGTTGGCCTAACGCGCTATTGAGTGTAAAAACTGTCAAGCTTTATAAGCGGTAGCCTTCTTCTGCCAGTACTTGCCTTACCGATGGGCGTTTAAGCATGGCTTGGTAATGATCTTGGCAGTTAGCGGGTAGGGGGATTTGACTCCTATCCGCCCAAAATTCTACATAGAATAACGCCGCATCGGCTAAGCTAAATGCTCCAACGGCGTAGGGGTTATCCAATTGGCTGGCTAGCCAATTAAAATTCTTTTCCAGTAGTTTTTCTCCCTGTTGTTTTATCAAGCCTATTGCGGACGGGTTATTCTCATCGTAAAGATACTGTTCTGGGGTAAAAATTCGCGTAAAGCCTAGGCCGTGAATTTGGTTAACCGCGAAATTTAAAAGCTCCATCATTTTGGTTTGCTGTAGTGTCTCTTCGGGTATTAAACCTAGCTTTGGATAGGTTTTACCCAACCACCAAGCAATGCTGCTAAAGGAGGTTAACGCTGTGCCATTATCGAGAACCAGCACGGGAATGGTGCCTTTACTGTTAATTGCCAAAAACTCCTCACTGTTTTGATCGCCACGTAATAAATTGACTAGATGAGCGCTAAACACCAGCTCCAGTTCTTCTAACAAAATATGAATGCCTGTCGAACAGGAGCCGGGTGTCATGTAAAAATTAAGCATGGGGGTATACTTTCGGTGTTAGTCATTAGTCATTAATAAATAGACAATTGTCATTGGGCCTAAAGGACTGCAAGAGTTTTAGCCCTTTAGTTAAGCTTCCTTGGGCGGTAACACGGCTACATTGCGCAGCCGGGCTTTAAACTTTTTCATAACTGGGCGTGAAATCTGAGTCTCCGCCAACACTCGATATTCGTATATGGCCATAACGGTATCATCCGTTATTGTCGTGCGATCACACTCCAAAAAGGGAGCAATAACCTCTCGATAAGTCTGCAACTGCAAAGCCGGTATTGTTAAGCACAGTCGATAAAACGCCTCCATCGTCAGTTTTTCGTTGTCGGGCATCTTACATTTTCCGTCCAAAATCTTAAGCATTACCGCAATCCCACAATCGATCTCTACGGGGCTAAACGTTAGTTTGTCCGCGATAGACGACAAACGCTCTAGTTCCTGAACCATACCGGGAATGCGAGAGTTAAGCGCGCTCACGGGTACTGCGCTGTTAGAGTTTTTCGGTAAATGAGTAAGTGCCGCCATAGACTTAAACTGCGTTAGGTTCGCCTGAGCCGATGAAGGTAGCGGCCGCTTACTGAACAAGCTAGCAAGTAATGCACCAAAAAATAACGAGCCAATAAGCAAGGTACAAAAAATATACTGGTCTTGTTAATCGTATTAGTGCGTATTCACTTTTCTACCCGAGGGTGAAACTGAGAGAAATTAACGGGTATTAACTATTTTATTGAGCCTTGGCGGCACAAAAATTGAAGAACGTTTGAGGTTACCGGTTGGAGCGAAGTTGCGGTCTTGTGCATTCGCCAATTTTGTCACCGAATGATTAAGTCGGCGGCTTATACGGTTATGCTCCAACAGTTTAAGCGGTTCGACAGGAGAGCTTTTATGAAAAAATATCAAGAAATTACAGTGGCCGAGGCTAAACAGATTATTGCCAACGATAAGCCGATTATTCTCGACTCGCGAGACGCGCACTCGTTTAAAGAGGGGCATATCGATGGCGCTATGCTCGCTCACGACGGGCTTACCGAACAACTGATACGTAAACGTCAGTTCGATCAACCCGTGTTAATTTACTGCTACCATGGAAACAGCAGTAAAGATTTAGCGGAGTTTTTTGGTGGGATTGGTTTTAAAACTGTATACAGTATGGCCGGTGGGTACACGGCTTGGAAAAAATTAGAAGCCGCGTAATCCGTTGGTTTATAAAGGAAGTTCTGAGTTAATCAGAGGTTCCTAACGTTATTATTGTGCGTTTACAAACCCATTTCGGACAGCTCGGGAAAGTCCTCGGGGCGCGTATCGCCCGGCCAGGTAAACTTTCGATCCGATTCGGCAATAGGCAGGTCATTAATGGAGGCATGGCGTTCGGCCATTAAGCCGTTTTCGTCGAATTGCCAGTTTTCGTTACCGTAGGATCGGTACCATTGGCCTTGTCCATCATGCCATTCGTAGGCAAAGCGCACGGCAATGCGGTTTTCGGTAAAAGCCCAAAGCTCTTTGACCAATTTATAGTCGTGTTCGGTTTGCCATTTATGAGTTAAGAATACCGCGATTTCTTCACGGCCATTAATAAATTGGTTGCGATTGCGCCAAGCGCTGTTGGGCGTGTAGGCCAAAGCGACTTTTTCTGGGTTTTTGCCGTTCCAAGCGTCTTCGGCTTTTCTGACTTTTACAATGGCGTCCTCTTTAGAAAAGGGCGGCAACGGTGGGCGGGATTCGGTCACACAATCTCCTATCATATTAAATTAACGCTGAACTAACCGACTTCCCTGTCTTTGGTTCAGGTTGGTTTTTAGATGACCCTTTGTCTTAGGCGGTTAAAAGAAACGTTACCAGCTCTTATAAGGTAAGAATTTACCGTTCAAGGTGAGTAATACCCGGTCGCCTTTCGGGTCTTCGATTTTGTCCACTTCCATAGAAAAATCGATCGCGCTCATAATGCCATCGCCAAATTTTTCTTGGATAACCTCTTTTAATGTTTCGCCGTATACGCCCACGACTTCGTAAAGTCGATAAATTAACGGGTCGGTGGGCACGGCTTGCTCCCAAATTTTGGTAGGAAATTGTTCCAGAGCCGTGGCTACCTCATCGCCAAGTTCTAAATATTCGCAGATGGCTTTGGCTCGGGCCGGCGGGGCGCTGTTCATCCCCAGACACGCCGAGGCCAGCCACACTGGCGACATGGATAAATCTGTCGCCATGGTTTCCCAGCTGAGTCCTTTGGCGACTTTGGCGCTAACGATGGTATCGGTCATGGTTTGTTTGTCCATGGAAATGTCCTCTCAAGTTTGTCTGTCGAATTCATTGTTGACTTAACCGCGTATCTAAGCGGTTATCGTCGGTTGGTTACATTTAAGCGAGTGCCGAGCGCGTATTATTGGAGACAATTTCCGGCTCCGTGGTTGGGTCAACCGTAACTGTTCCCTGCTTTTTATCGCTGTCGGAATACTGGCCGGATTTTTCCACCAAAAAGTGGATTAAATGATTGCGAATCGTGTAGTAGGCCGGGTCGTTAATGATGGTGGCGCGATTGCGCGGACGAGGTAAATTTATTTTAACCGACTCCGCCACCTGCGCCTGAGGGCCGTTGGTCATCAACAATATGCGATCGGCCAAAAGAATGGCCTCATCCACATCGTGAGTGATCATAAAAACGGTTTGCTGGCTCTCGGCCCAAATTTTAATTAATTCATCTTGAATCACACCGCGTGTTAATGCATCCAACGCGCCGAAGGGTTCGTCCAACAATAAAAGTTGAGGACTGGTGGCAAACGCCCGGGCAATACTTACACGCTGGCGCATTCCGCCCGACAGCTCACTGGGCTTTTTGCCCATGGAGGATTTCAGGCCGACCATTTCCAAAAAGTGCTGACTGTGTTCAACTACTTTACTTTTACTCCAGCTCGGCCAGCGTGCCTGAACCCCAAAACACACATTTTGCATAGCGGTTAACCAGGGCAGTAAACTGTAGTTTTGAAATACCACACCGCGATCCAAACTCGGGCCCGAGATTTCCTTGCCATTCATAATAATGGCTCCGCTGGTAGGATCATCCAGTCCAGCAATAACATTTAAAATGGTGGATTTACCGCAACCTGAGTGGCCAATAATGCAGACAAATTCACCTTGCTGTAATTGTATGTTAACGTTTTCGAAGACGACTAAATCACCGGATTTGCTTGCATAGCTTTTGCTCAACCCTTCAACACTGACGAAATTCTGAGTCATAAGTTACTCCTTATATTCCACGAGTCGTGTCACGGTGCCCAAAGCCACATCCAATAACATGCCCACCAGGCCAATCATTAAAATAGAAAAAATTACACTGTTTAAATCCAGGTTATTCCATTCATTCCACACGTAATAACCAATACCCGTTCCACCCACTAACATTTCTGCGGCAACAATTACCAACCAAGCAATACCAATGGAGATACGCATGCCGGTTAAAATGGTTGGAGCGCTGGCAGGAAGAACGACTTGCCAGGCGGTTTTTAATGGCCCGAGCTCGTGGGTTTTAGCCACTTTAATCCAGTCACCACGCACATTAGCTACGCCGAAGGCGGTATTAATTAACATGGGCCAGATGGAACAAATAAAAATAACAAAAATAGCCGATTGCTCGGAATCTTTAATGATAAACAAAGCCAATGGCATCCATGCCAAAGGAGAAATCGGTCTTAAAACTTGAATAAACGGATTGAGTGCACGGTGCATTAACGGCGACATGCCAATAACAAAACCCAGGGGAATTGCAATAACCGCCGCTAAAAAAAAGCCGGTTAACACGCGGTACAGCGAGTAGGCTAATTGGATACCAATGCCTTTGTCATTGGGGCCGGCGTCGTAAAAGGGTTTGCTCAGTTCCGAATAGGCGTGCTCAATGACCTGTGTTGGTGGCGGTACACGAGCTTCTTCATCGGCACCGCCCATTAATATTTCAAATTCGGTTAATTCTTCAGAAGCCTCGGGTGGCTGGTTTAATACCTCCCAAATGCCCAGAAATACTAACAGCATTACTAGCGAAACTAATGCTGCGCGTAAATTGAGAGATAACACGTAAAACTCCTAATGCAGTTTATGCTCAATAGATAAATACGTTTGGCAAAAAAATGACCCGGCCAGAGTACTGACCGGATAATTTTTAAGAACGTTTAATGGCAAAGCTCTGAATGTATTCCTCGGGTTTGGTGTAGTCGAAGGTCTTGCCCATAATGGTGTAGTTTTCGTAGGTTTTCGACGGCGGTTCATAACCCAGTTCTTTCATCACCGAGGCAGTTTCTGAGGCGACGTAGACTTGTTCGGCAATGCCGTTGTAATCGATGTCTCCTTTCACGTAACCCCAGCGTTTCATTTGCGTTAAAATCCAAACCGCCATGGAGTGCCAAGGGAACGGATCAAAATCGATGCGATCGGGCACGTCGTAAACTTTTTTCTCCAAGCCATCCACGTAGCGCCCCGTTAATACTTGGTTAACAACAATTTCGGGCTGGTTGAGGTAGTTTTTCGGCGAAATCGCTTTGGCAATTTCTGCGCGGTTTTCGGCCTTCGCCGAATAGTGGGTGGCATCAACAATGGATTTAAAGAGTGCCGCGTAGGTGTTGGGTAACTCCTGTGCAAATTGCGCGCTGCAGGCAAAGGCACAGCAGGGGTGGCCTTCCCAAATATCTTTAGTGAGTGTGTGTAAAAAGCCGACTTTCTCGTAAACCGCACGTTGGTTAAAAGGATCGGGCGATAGATAGCCATCCAAGTTACCTGCGCGCAAGTTGACGACCATCTCGGGGGGCGGTACTACACGTATTTGAATATCTTGATCGGGATCGATACCGTGCTCGGCGACGTAGTAGCGCAATAAAAAGTTGTGCATGGAATAGTCGAACGGCACACCAAATTTAAAGCCTTTCCACTGTTTAGGATCGCGTTTGTCTTTGTGTTTGTTGTGTAAAACAATTGCTTGGCCATTAATATTTTCTACAGCGGGCATTAAATACGGTGTGGCAGTAGAGCCCGCACCCATGGTCATGGCCAGCGGCATAGGCGTTAACATGTGCGAAGCATCGTATTCGCCGTTGAGCGATTTGTCGCGGGCAACGGCCCAGCCGGCGGTTTTAATTACGTCTACGTCCAAGCCGTATTTTTCATAAAAGCCCAGAGGTTTAGCCATAATAATGGGCGTTGCGCAGGTAATGGGTACAAAGCCCACTTGCAATTTTTTCTTTTCCAGTGGGCCGCCGCCTTCTTTTACCGCCGCTTTAACTTTATCCATCGGCAAAACACTGGCTAAGGCCGCTGCTAAGGTGCCACCGCCCACTAATTTAATAAAATTACGTCGCGATTGGTCGTTGTGGCCAAACATGCCGCGCACGATGGCGCTCTCAACGGCTCGATCAATAATGTCTTCTTCACTGGCAAAGGTTTCGTTGGCCGTTTGGTTGTGTGCGTGGTTGTGAGCGTGATTGTGCCCAGGGTTGCTCTCTGCTTTTTCGGCAGCGCTTTCCCATAATTCACGCTGTTGTTTTTCTGTAAGATCGGTGCGGCTGTGGGTCTGACAAATGTCACATTGACAAGATTTGACATGATTTAAACGGGTCTTTTCGTCGTAGGGATTTCCCAGGCTCTTGTTGCTCATGGTGCGCTTTCCTCTTCCGGTTAGATGTTGAAACTCCCGAGCGGCATTCATTGCCAACCCTTCGGCGGTGGTCTTGGTGCGACAGGAGTCTCCGTCTGGTTTTGTAGTGCCACTCCCACAATGATCCATTCTTGGGCAAAATTGCACATAAGGTGTCATTGTGGGTCGCGAAAAAGATTTACCTGCCGTTTCTAAGGATAAAGCAGTGGTTGTGCCAATCTTTGCAGCACTCTGTTGGGTCAGTGTTTTAGGGGCTTTAGCAAGCAAAGCTTGTTGAGGAGCGGCTTACGAAATCTCGTAAATTGTGATTTTTCATAGGAAGAATCACGAAAAATCGTAGTTGGCGCAATTGTTGACTGTCGATTGGAGGAAGTTATTAAAAAATATTGGTGCACTTTTACTATCTGGTGTAATCCTAAGGGGGGATTTATGCTGAGCCGCCAAGCTTTTGAATACTCGCCCACGGCGCAAATGGTATTAAATCCGTTGGACGATCAAATCGTTGCTCTGAATGAATGCGCTCGTACCTTGTTAAGGCTTTCTTCCCTGCCTCGGCTAAAAGCCAGTTTAATATTTGCGCCCAGTTGGCCGCAGTTTTTGGTTTTAAGTCAGGCCGCTTTGGAAGGCGGAGACGCCTGGAGCGATCAAATTTTAGTGCAGATAAACGAAGAACCGGTAAGGCTGGAAGTCAAAGCCCGTTTTATTGCCAGCGAACGTACCGAGAATTTATTGTATCTTTGCTTGGAGCGCGTTGATGAACGTGAGCTACGTCAGAAAGGCTCCGATGCCGAACTGCAATTTCAATCCGGTATCGGCCACTGGGATCAGGTCTCACGGGTTTTTCGGGAATTTGAACGGCGCAATCAATTATTGTTAGACGCCGCCGGCGAAGGCATTTACGGCGTAGACGCCAAAGGCATTACCACGTTTTTAAATCCCGCCGCCGAGGCCATGCTCGGTTATCGCGCTCACGAATTGCTTGGCAAAAACATGCATTCAACCATTCATCATTCCCACTGTGATGGTCGGCATTTTCCGGCGAATGATTGTATGATTTTCCAGGCCTTTCGCGATGGTGTAGTCCACGAAGTGGCCGACGATGTTTTTTGGACCAAAAACGGTAAACCCATTTCCGTGGAATACACCAGTACACCCATTCGCGATAACGGGATTATCGTCGGCGCGGTCGTGGTGTTTCGGGATATTAGCCAAAAAAAGCGCGATCAGCAGCGTTTATTGGAAGCGTTAGAAGAAGTTAAAACACTCAAGCACCGCTTAGAGTTAGAAAATGCCTATTTGCAGCAGGAAATTAGCTCCGAATTTAATCATCATCAAATTATTGGCAAGAGTCCGGCCATTGGCAATATTATTCGGCAAATAGAAATGGTTGCGCCCACCGATGCCACGGTACTGATCCACGGTGAATCTGGTACCGGCAAAGAATTGATTGCCCGGGCGATTCACGACATGAGCCAGCGTTCTGGGCGATCGTTAATTCGCGTAAATTGCGCAGCCATTCCGCCGGATTTATTCGAAAGTGAATTTTTTGGCCATGCCAAGGGGGCGTTTACCGGTGCCCTGGCCGATCGTGCGGGGCGCTTTGAGCTAGCCGACGGCGGTACGTTGTTTTTGGATGAAGTGGGCGAGCTGCCGCTGCCGTTGCAGGGTAAATTATTGCGTGTTTTACAGGAGCAACAATTTGAGCGGGTGGGCGAGAGTAAAATGCGCGATGTGAATGTGCGTATTATTGCCGCCACCAATCGCGATTTATCCTCGCAAATAAAACAGGGCCATTTTCGGGAAGATTTGTATTTTCGCTTAAACGTATTTCCGATATTTTCAGTGCCGCTGCGCCAGCGCTTGGATGATATTCCTTTGCTTACGCAATATTTTGTACAAAAAGCCTGCGAACGGGCCAATAAACCGCTCTTAAAAATTCCGCTCAGTGAATTAGAAAAACTAAAAACCTACCACTGGCCAGGTAATATTCGCGAACTAGAAAATGTGGTTGAGCGGCAAGTTATTTTAGCCAAAACCGATACCCTAGTGTTTGATGGCTTAACGCCCAAAGCGCCCGAACCCAACGCCGCCGCTAACGAAGCCACCGGGGTACTTACTCAAGAGCAAATTAAGCAAATAGAAAAGAAAAACATCATCCGCGCGCTGGAAATTTGCGAAGGTCGAATTTTTGGCGAAGCGGGTGCCGCCAAGCGCATGGCCATAAACCCTACCACGCTGGCCAGTAAAATAAAGAAATACGGTTTGGATGCCCGTCGTTATAAAACGGTAGAGGCGGAGCTCTTAAATGCGTAACGCCTAAAAGCCTAACGCCTTAAAACATCTAACGCTTAAAAGCCTAGGAAGGCGTTGTCCTATTCTACAATTGAATGGGCGAGCCCGTTGAGGGGCTCAATGAATGAGTGCGTAAAGCCAATGGCCGTTGTACAGAATAAACGTTACGCATAAAAGGGCGATAAACCTGATGCCCGAATAGGTTTTAGGGGCTGCCAATTGACTCCCGGTGGTAGCTCCAGTACTGCCCAGTAAACGTATGCCATGGCGCCACTTGTAAAATCTAGCACCCTTACAAAATAATAGTTGTCGGCCAGTAAAAAAAAGGTGTAAATCAGCGTTTTTTGTCCCCATGTAAACCGGGCAAACACACAGCGCTGCAATCCAGGAGAACTCTAGTTGCTCACCACCTTATTCGTATCGGACGACGACTCCATACTGGCACACACCGGGCTAAAATCCCTCAATTTTGCCACCTACTTGCACGATTATCCTAAGCTTGGCGAACCTAAAATTCGAATTATCAACCTGTGCGATACCGATCGTTATTTAAGCCAAGGCTATTATTGTTCGTTGCTGGCCGAAGCCCGGCAGCATCAGGTACTGCCGACGATTAAGGTGATCAACGCATTGCGTGACAATGGCGGTACAGTCTATGTCGAGGCGGGATTACTGGCCGATGACGACTTGATCGATCAGTCGTTTACCTTGTTGATGTGCATGGGTGAGGTGGCCGATGCGCGTTTTAAAAAGCTTGCCTACCGAATTTTTAGTGAGTTTGCCGCACCCATTGTTGAGCTGGAGTTGGTTGTGGAGGCCACCGGTATTCGCGTGCAAATCGAAAGTCGCACTCTGAGTGAACTCTCCGAAGCCGGATGCGAGTTTTGTGTGGATGTGCTGACGACCTATTCTGGTCGATCTTGGAACAAACGCGGCTCCAGTAAAAAATTCCGCTGGGACATAGCCATGCTGGTCGATCCCAACGAGCAAGTCGCGCCCAGTAATAAAGGTGCGCTAAAGCGTTTTGTTAACGCCGGCGAAAAACTGGGAATTCAGGTGCAAACAATTACTGCCAACGACACCTATCGCCTTAATCAATTTGACGGCTTGTTTATTCGCGAAACCACCGCCATCGATCACCACACCTATCGATTGGCCTGTCGCGCCGAAGAGCAAGACATGATTGTAATGGACGACCCCAGTTCGATTTTGCGTTGCTGCAACAAAGTATTTTTACACGACGCCTTTAACTATCGCAAAGTGCCCAGTTTAAAAACTCTGGTGTTGAGTGATATTAGCGAAGAAACCCAAAGTAAGGTCGAAACCCATTTTACCTACCCAATCGTCTTAAAAATGCCAGAAAGCTCTTTTTCGCGCGGAGTTTTTAAAGTGAACAATCGCGACGAACTGATTAGCGTTTCCAATGCATTATTAAAAGACTCGGCATTAGTGTTGGCTCAGGAATACTTATTGACCGAATTCGACTGGCGTATCGGAATTTTAAACAACCGAGCCATTTACGCCTGTCGCTATTACATGGCGCGTAATCATTGGCAAATTTACAATCACAGTGCGAAACGCTTTTTTTCTGGCGGTTTTGATACCTTGCCCACGTTTGAAGTGCCGCGCAAAGTGTTAGCCGCGGCCCTAAAGGCGGCCTCGGTGGTGGGCGACGGTCTCTACGGTATCGATATTAAAGAAGTCGATGGCAAAGCCTACGTACTGGAAGTTAACGATAATCCCAGTATTGATTGCGGTGTTGAAGATAAATACTTGGGCGAAGAGCTGTACATGCAGATTATGGCGGAGTTTTTACGTCGACTTGAGTTGCGTGGCCATTAGTTTGCGCCAACACTACGCGTTACTGATTGATTCTTTTATTGAGTTATCTGCCGGGAAATATCTACGTTGATTCGTTTTACCTGTCGCCGCGCGGAATTAAAAGACTTAGATCAATTGGTGGCCATTGAGTTGGCTTCCTTCAGTGCCGATAAGCTCAGCAAACGCAGCTTTCGTCGCCATTTGCAGTCTGATCACTCCGATTTAATGGTGGCCCAAGTTTGTTCTTTGGACCTAACCCATCAAACAGACAATTCTGCCTCACTGAGCGAAAGCCAATTGCTGGGCTATGGTTTAACCTTTCGCCGTCGCGGTACGCGGTTGGCACGCTTGTATTCGTTAGCGGTTTTGCCAGAGGCGCGTGGCTTTGGGGTTGCGCACGGCTTGCTTGCTGAGTTAGAACAAGTTGCCGTGCGCGAGGGCCGCTTGTACATGCGTTTAGAAGTGGCCAAAAATAATGCCGGCGCTATTCAACTCTATCGTGATTGCGGTTATCGCGTGTTTGGTGAATACAACGATTATTACGAAGACCACAGCGACGCGTTGCGCATGCAAAAAATTATTCGCCGAGTGGCCGCAACCGGTGTGCATCGAGCCACACCCTGGTATCGTCAGAGCACGGAGTTTAGTTGCGGGCCGGCGGCGTTAATTATGGCCATGGCCAGCTTTAACACCGAATTAACGGCCGATTTAGCGCTGGAATTATCACTCTGGCGCGAAGCCACAACAGTCTTTATGACGTCTGGTCATGGCGGTTGCCATCCTTTTGGCTTGGCGCTGGCAGCGCATCGACGGGGTTTTTCGGCATTGGTTTGGGTCAACAGTGAGCAGCCATTGTTTGTTGACGGTGTACGGTCGGAGCACAAAAAAGCCATTATGAGCGTGGTGCATCAGCAATTTTTAGATCAATGCCGGCACAATAATATCGAGATTAATTTCACCGATATCGATCAATTTACCGTTGAGCACCTTTTGCGAAACGGCTACGCGGTGCTGGTGCTAATCAGTACGTATCGTTTGGAAGGCCGCAAAGCCCCCCACTGGGTGGTTGTTACCGGTATCGACAGTGATTGTTTGTACGTGCACGACCCAGATCCCGATAACGAGCAATCCATGGAGTACGAGCAGGTGCCCATAGCGCGCGACGATTTTGCGCAAATGTCTGCTTATGGCAGTAGTCGATTACGGGCGGCAGTGGCCATTAAATACTGGCCATTAAATACAGGCACTAACTCGTAGAAACGGGGTTTCACCAAGTTAACATAGGAGCCTCTGAGTTAATCGGAGGCTCCTATACCGTGCGGAATAAAAAATTACAGGTTATCGAACAATGGACACAGCAAATTTAGACTCGCCGATTGATTCAACACTGCAGGCGATAGACGAAAAGTTATTTGAGTTGGTAAAAGGTATTGAAATTCTGGATGCGGTTACGCCTCTTAATTATAAAGAACAGAAAAATAATTTTTTAACGGCCAGTTACAGCCAAAATCCAACGTTTATTTATGCTAAACATAACGTTAATGTATTTCAGCGCAAGCGTGATTTATTTAGTTTGCCCGTAGAACAATTGCAAGATGAAGATCTGGTGGCGCTTTACTGTGCGGTAATCGAATCCTATGTGGATAAAATTGATCAGTTCCAGTCCATTGGTACCAGCGATTTTATGTACGATTCGTTGCGCTATTACGGCGAGCCCAGCGAAAAAGACCTGCGCAATGCCAATTTTATTTTGCACTTACCCGATGAAGTCGAGTCCAGCGAAGAGCAATTTATGGATTCCGAGACAATAGTCAATCAGTTGGAAAATTTTGCAAAAACGCAAGGTTACGATTACCAAATTCAACTGAGCGATACCATGATCGCTAATATTTTAGTGTCTGGTTCTACCGTAAAGGTCAATCGACTGGCCAAGTTGCCGGCAGTTGAGGTTAATGCGTTGGCGCACCATGAGATTGGCGTGCATTTGGTAACTACTTTAAATGCTCGTCAGCAGCCGTTAAAGATTTTGTCGCTGGGTTGCCCGGTTAACACCATGACTCAAGAAGGTTTGGCCATTTTGTGTGAATACCTGGCCGGCTATATGAATATTAACCGATTAAAAGTATTGGCGTTGCGGGTAATTGCGGTTAATTCCATGTTGCGCGAAAAGGATTTTAAAAACACTTTTTTATTGTTAAAAGAAGAGCATCAAGTCGACGATGAGTTGGCGTTTACCATTACCGCGCGAGTGTATCGAGGCGGCGGTTTTACTAAAGACTACTTGTATTTGCAGGGCTTGCACCAAATGCTCAATGCTTATGAAACCCGCGCAGACTTTAATAACTTATTGGGCGGTAAAGTCTCGGTAGATTCCTTGGATTTAATTACACGGCTAATTGATAAAAACTATTTAAAAACGCCCAAATACATTAGTCCGGCCATCGCTAATCCAGCCGAAAACGACGCCGTTAAACAATTTATTGCGCACGCCATTAAGTAGCTTTGGCTTAAAATAGTATCTTTAACTTAAAAAATTAATTCAAGGCTTAAAAAAGTTTTGGCCTAAAGAGTTAATTTTAGTCTTAAAAAATAAGCTCTGACCTAAAAATTAAGGAACCTCCAATATTTTGTCGGTTCCTTAAATTGCTTGCGCAGTGTTATAACGGTAAATCAAACGCCGGTGCAATCATTCCCAACCAACTTTTTAATCGCTCGTCGGTTAGGTTGGCTTGGTTGTCCATATCCAGGGCTAGGCCTAAAAATTTACCATCCACCAGCGCCTCGGAATGTTCGAATTCGTAGCCTTCGTTGGGCCATTCGCCCACCAATGTTGCGCCGCGCTCAGCGAAGAAAGTGTGCAACTCCATAATGGCGTCGACAAATTCATCGGCGTAACCGACTTGGTCGCCCAGTCCGTAAATGGCGATGGTTTTGCCAGTAAAGTCGGCATCTTCTATTTGCGGTAAAAATTCTTCCCAGCTTTCGTTTTCACACTCAGCAGATAAGCCGGGTAACAAACCCTCGCCCAGAGTAGGTGTGCCCAGAATTAAAAAATCGTAACTTAAAAATTCATCGGCGACGGCGCGGTTAACGTTAATGGGTTTTTCCATTGTTTCGTCGTCAAACATTTTTTTAATCATCTTGGCGACTTTGCGGGTTTTACCGGTGTCGGTACCAAAAAATAATCCGATTCTGGCCATGGTTCACTCCTAACGGGTAATCAATTTATTCGTCGATGTTGATTAGCAAAGTGCAGCTTGTGTGCCACGGCAAAAAAATGGCTGTGTTAGCTAAGTTAATGAAAACTCTAAACTTTATAGTTTGATGTAGATCATTTGTGGGGTTTGCTACAGTCGATGGAATTTTTATCGAACGACTTTTTGTGGGATTTACGACATTTTGCCGGGTGCAGTAAAATTAAATTCTAGAATTGGCCGTTAGCTTGGGAACCTTGGAGTGCATCATAGGTTCCCGCGGGGGTTTTGTGCCCAGATTACTCAGATTTGACCACTTTTAACTTGTTTTTTAGTCATCTCTTAAGCTTCTGTCCGACCTATTACTTTTACTGGAGGGGGATGTGTTGGATATAACAGGTTTATTCGCTTTTACCTTTAAGAGATAGACCGCCAGCCGCTTTTTAGGGGGCGCTTTAACTAAAGGAAACTCTGATTACTCATCCTTGAGTTAATACTCGAGTCTGCGAATCTCGTTCTTTGGGCCAGAGGAGCTGTTCTCTTCGCTTCGCGTCGCCCTCCGGTAACTTTAGATGTTATTGGATAAGCCGCGTCCTTGTGGCTAACTCTTCGAGCTGCCAAGCATTCTAAAAGTGCTTACTGCACTTTTATCCAATTATCTACCAAGATCAACTACTTGCATTTGTTGATTTTTCCTGGGCAGGAGGAACCTTGGAGTTAATTAGAGGTTCCTCTATTAAAAGATTGTTTTTTTCTAGAGCTTTGTATAGATCAAATGGCGTGCCATAAAAAAGATCTTTTATGTACTGGGTTTTGCTGGGCGAAAGCTTTCGATAATCTACCTCCAATAAAATTTCCTTTTTTGAGGGGTAGGCAATCAATGATTGTAATGAGTCTTTAGAGGTTTGAGGGATTCCAAGCTCTTCTTTTAAAGTGTCCATGGTTTCTAGATAAAAAGTAAGGTTTTGCTTTTTTTGTTTTACGCATTGAAAAAAATTATCAAACTGTAAATAAGCAATTGCAGTAATTGCATCTTTTCGGGAAATATCCAGTTCTGCAAGTTTTTGGAGGTCAAGTATCGGAATGGCTCGTTTTTTGGACTGGTTTTCACATTCTTCAATCCGTTTGCCGTAGTCTTCTGTGGCGCTCAATATTTTGTTCGACAAAAGATTTACAGCCATTTGGGATTGTTTGTTTGTCTCAGCAAAGGTGCCCGTACTAAACGTTATCATTAATGTTAGTAAGAAAAAATTTTTAATTATTGTGTTATAAGCAGCCATCTTTCATTCCTTTCCAAAATTGCACATGTTTGTGGTCATAATCTTTTATTTGGTAGTGAATAATCATTAAGTCAATTTCCTTTTGGATTGCACGCTTCTGGATCGCAGGTAACGCAGCCATGGCTCTACTGTATAGCTTCCAGTCTGTTTGAGTTACGTTAAACGCTGCGACAGGGGCTTTATTTTTAGTGAATATGCTGTTAAAAACCCCAATGGAGATGGCAGCGCTAAGGCGTGCTGAGATGTTTTTCTTTTTACTTATTCTCTCTAGGGTAGAAATACTTTCTTCGTCCAAAGACATGTCAATAATGTTTGGGCAAGACATAAATTATTTTCCTTAAGGTTTTTGTGTATGGCACTGAAGTGCGTCTGGATGATTTAGTGGTTTATGAGCTTGACTTAAATTTTGTGAGTGCGGGTCAGTCTAGCTTTCTGGTTGGCAATAATATAGGAATTTGTTCACAGTTTGTTCGGGTTTTATTTTCGGGGAATATTGGTGGAGGGTTGTTGGTTCGGTCTTTGGAGGAGGGTTTTAAATAAGTTATCCATTAGATAATTCCAACTAATACTTTTTTAACACTAAAGTATTAGCTTTCTATTCTAGAGAACGCCTTTAAGTGGTTAGTTGTTCACTCTTTTCCTATAAAAATTAATCTGGTAGAGAAGATTAATAGGCAAAATTTCAAATTCTTCTCTAATTTAACAACAGTTGATAATCCGCTATAAACCATGTCGAAGAGTTTTTTGCTCAAGTTCTGGCGGCAGCAGTAAGTATGGCGTTGGCAAAATTGGGCATTAATTGTGGCGGCATTTCGTGGCCCAGTCCGGGTTCGATAATTAATTCCGCATCGGCGATGTGGTTGGCGACATCTTTGGCGCATTCTAGCGGAAATAACGGGTCTCGATCGCCGTGGTAAACCGAGGTGGGCGCTTGTACTCGGCTTAATAATGGGCGTCGGTCTTGGGCGACGATACTTGCGGCGAGTTGTCGGTCGTAGGCGATGGGATCGTAGTCTCGACGAGCCGCGGTTATATAACTCTCGCGCAGAACGTCTTCAGGGGTGACGTGCACATTGCCCGTAATGGTGGCGAACACTTTTAACGCACGCTCAACAATGCCTTGTTCGTCGCCGGGTTTAGCATAGGGCAGAGCCAGTGCTTGTTTTACTTTAGGTTTGGGTCCGGGCAGGTGCGGGTTGTCGCTGGTGGATAACAGGCAGGTTAGCGAGAGAGTGCGTTCGGGATTGCGCCCGGCAATGATTTGCGCAATGGCAGCGCCCAGGGATGAGCCGGCGATGTGCGCTTGGCGAATATTGAGAGCATCCATTAATGCTAGGGCGTCGTCGGCCATGTCTTCCAGTGTGTAAGGCACCGCCAAGCGCCAGCCAAACAGTTTGGCCACCGACAGTTGGCTAACGTTGGCCCTACCGAGATGATTGCAGTGGGTGGATAAACCGGCATCGCGGTTATCGAAGCGAATCACTCGATAACCGGCTTCCAGTAAACACTGGCAGAGTGAATTCGGCCAACCGATGAGTTGTCGACCCAGGCCCATAATCAAAACAATCGCCGGCGCGGATGGATCGCCCAGCGATTCGTATTCCAGTTGTAATCCGTTGGCGTGAACGTGTGCCATGGGCTATCCCGGTTTTTGAGCTTGGGGTTATTTTTGCCACAATCCGCTGCTGAGATCCAGGCTTTGCTTTTCATCCACAGACATCGACAGACGCCGACCGACATCGAGCGTTTGTTACGGCGATGGCGTTCGCGCCAAGCAGAGTACATCGACCTGTTGCGCGCCGGCTTGTTTCAGTACTTCGGCCAATGCATTAACGGTGGCGCCGGTGGTAACTACGTCATCCACAATCAACAGATTTTTGCCCGTTAATAATCGTTGTGTTTTGGAATCATTGACGGCAAACACGCCGCGCAAATTGTTTAAGCGTTGCTGGCGATTTAAACTTTGCTGGGCGGGGTTGGTGTGCTGGCGCTTTACGGAAATTACCGACACACCGTTTTGCCGATGTAGCGACTGGGCCAAAACATGGGCTTGATTAAATCCTCGCTTAAGCAGCTTTTGCCAATGCAACGGTACGGGCACCAAGCCTTGCCACTCCTGCCAGGGCAGAGACCGACTGGCTTCAACCATTAATTGGCAGAGTAAGCGTTGGGCTTGCACACTGTTGTGATGCTTAAACGCCTTGATGGCAAAATCCACGGGGTGGCGATACTCAAACAGCGAAAAGCAGCGCCGATAAGCCAACTTTAAGCGTTGGCAGGCTCCGCACTGAGGTGCGTTGGTGGGTAACGGCAATCCGCAGCGAGCGCAAGCGTTGTGAATACGCGGCAAATCTTGCCGGCACGCCTCACACAGATTCAGCGTACCCTGGGTTGTGTCGTGGCACAGCAGGCAAGTGTGTTTAGGCCGTTGTGCAAGCGCCGAGAGGGTTTGTGTAAACGGTGTTAAATCGAACACGTAGTGATCTCGTGGCTGGGTGATTGAAATCGGTTGTTATAGTCGGTTGATGGAAAAGTCGCAGTTAACCCAATCGATCAAGTTGGTTGACAGCGGTTCGGGTCTGGCTAAACTGTGCCTTTCTTCAAACGGCTAGAGAGACCCCATGACCGACGCTTCGATTCGCCATAACTGGACGCGAGAGCAGGTGCTCGCACTGTTCCAACTTCCTTTCATGGATTTACTGTTTCAAGCTCAAAGTGTGCATCGCACCCACTTTGATCCCAACCAAGTGCAGGTAAGTACTCTCTGTTCCATCAAAACCGGTGCTTGCCCCGAAGATTGCGCCTACTGCCCGCAGTCGGCGCGCTACGACACGGGTTTAGAAAACGAAAAACTCATGCAAGTAGAGGCCGTGATCGAAGAGGCCAAAGCCGCCAAGGCGGCCGGTGCCACGCGCTTTTGCATGGGTGCGGCCTGGCGCTCACCGAAAAATAAAGACATGCCTTACGTTACTGCCATGGTGCGCGGCGTTAAAGACCTAGGGCTAGAAACCTGCATGACGTTGGGGATGCTCAAAGACGAGCAGGCCGAGCAATTGGCCGAGGCCGGGCTCGACTACTACAACCACAATTTGGATACCTCCGAAGAATACTACGGCGAAATTATCACCACCCGCACCTATCAAGATCGCCTGGATACCCTGGCACGTGTGCGCTCGGCGGGCATGAAAGTGTGTGCCGGCGGCATTGTGGGCATGGGCGAGGAGGTGGCCGATCGCGCCGGCTTGCTGTTGCAATTGGCCAACTTGCCAACGCACCCGGAGTCGGTGCCAATCAATATGTTGGTAAAAGTTGCCGGCACCCCGTTGGCCGATAACGACGATCTCGATCCTCTAGAATTTGTGCGCACCATCGCCGTGGCGCGTATTATGATGCCGCAATCGCACGTGCGCCTGTCGGCCGGTCGCGAGGCAATGAGCGAGGAAACCCAGGCATTGGCGTTTTTTGCCGGTGCCAACTCCATTTTTTACGGCGAAAAACTGCTTACCACACCCAATCCAGAATCCAACAAAGACATGCAACTGTTCGCGCGCCTGGGGATTAAACCCGAGGCGCGTCAGGTCGAGGCATCGCCCGAAGCCGAGGAAGCGGCGCTCAATCAGCATTTGAGTGAGCAATCGGAGTCGTCGCCATTTTATAACGCGGCGGGTTAATGGCGTGTTTGAGCAGCAGCTCAAAGAGGCCCTACAGCTGCGCCGCAACGATCAACTCTGGCGTTCTCGTCGCACCTTAGAATCCGCCCAGGGGCCCGAAGTGGTGGTCGATGGCAAGCGCCTGTTGGGTTTTGCCAGCAATGATTATTTGGGCTTGGCCAACCATCCGGAGGTGGCCGCCGCTTTTAAGAGCGCGGTCGATAGCTACGGTGTGGGCAGCGGGGCGGCTCATTTGGTGTGTGGCCACAGCCGCGAGCATCACCTGTTAGAACAAGAGTTGGCGGAATTCACTGGCCGCGACCGAGCGCTGCTTTTCTCCACCGGCTACATGGCCAATATGGGCACCTTAATGGCGCTGTTGGGCCAGGGCGATTTGGTGGTGGAAGACAAGCTCAACCACGCGTCACTGCTCGATGGCGGGTTGGTTTCGGGGGCTAAGTTTCGGCGTTATTTGCACAATGATCTCGACAGCCTAGAGCGCACGCTGGCGCTACCCGGCCAACGTAAGTTAGTGGTCACAGACGGCGTATTCAGCATGGATGGTGACCTGGCTCCCTTGCAGGCCATCGCCCAAGCCAGTCGCAAGGCCGACGCTTGGCTGATGGTCGACGACGCACACGGCTTGGGGGTGCTGGGCAAAACCGGCGCGGGTACGCTGGAGCACTTGGCCTTGGATCAGCAACATGTGCCCATTTTGATGGGCACGCTGGGTAAAGCGCTGGGCAGCTTTGGCGCGTTTATCGCCGGTAGCGAGGTGCTGATCGAAACCCTCATTCAGTTTGCCCGCCCCTACATTTACACCACGGCACTGCCTCCGGCGGTGGCGGCGGCTTCGAGAGCCAGCTTGGCGTTGGTGCGTCGTGGCGAACAACAGCGCCAACATTTGCAATCGCTGATCGCGCAATTTCGCTCGGGCGCCGAGCAGTTGGGGCTCAACACGTTGGCATCGAATACGGCCATTCAACCCGTGTTAATGGGCAGTGCGGAGCAGACTTTGGCGGCGGCCCAGGCTTTGGAAGAACGCGGTATTTGGGTGGGCGCTATTCGCCCGCCCACGGTGCCCCAAGGCAGTGGCCGCTTGCGAATAACCCTCTCTGCCAGTCATTCTCCGGAGCAAGTAAATCGGCTGCTGGATGCTCTGGCCGAGGTTTGCCCACGCCAACCAGAAGTCCAGTTGAGCTAAAACCGCTGAGCCAAAACCGCTGAGCTAAAACCGGTAGCCTGTTATGACCTTAACCGCTGTGTCCGATCCGCAATCTTGCCCGAGTCAATCGATGGCCCCCGGATTTTATCCCGCGCAACGTCAAGCGATTGGCCAGTGGCCGCTGGTGCTGTTGCACGGTTGGGGGTGCGATTCGCGGGTTTGGCGAGATTTTGCGGCAGTGTTAAATCAGCACCTCAATGTGTTGATTATCGATTTACCGGGTTTTGGGCAAAACCAACACCTCTCGCTCGACTATACCGAGCTGTTGCAATACCTGCCCGATCGCGCCTTTTATTTGGGTTGGTCGCTAGGCGGTATGGTGGCCACGCAACTGGCTGCGCATCATCCAGAGCGCGTAGCCGGATTAATCACTCTGGCCGCCAACGCACAATTTATCGCCAGCGAGCGCTACCCAACCGCAATGTCGCCGGAGGCGTTCGATGCCTTCGAGCAAGGCATAAACGCCAATACCGCCGCGACACTCAAGCGTTTTTGCTTGTTGTCGGGCAACGGTTTGGCAAGAGCCGAGTTAAACCACTTGCGCGGTGATTATCAATCGGCCACCGCCGACCACCGTAGCGAGCAGTATCAGCGGGGACTGAGCTGGCTGGCGAG